>JAEYXQ010000075.1 GCA_023431205.1 Pseudomonadota bacterium
GTCTGAGCCTGCACAACGGCGATCGGGGCGGTGAGCAGGGCGGTGCTGATCAGTAAGGCACGAAGCTTCATTCGATGTCTCCTCATTGGATATCCGTAAGTAACTGCGGGGGGTCCACGTTCCGGCGCCAATCTGGGTTAAGCCGACGAGATACGGACGCATGCGAGGGTCGCAGTCGTTCGTTCCGGACACTCAGGCGTCGAAGGCGAGCGTCTCGCGGGGCGGGGTGGTCTCGAGGTAGGACGGGTCGAATCTCGCCACCTGCCGCAGCTCATCGAGCTTGAGTATCTGTATCCGTCCGGCCGAGCTGCGGATCAGCTCGCGGTGGCGCAGGACCTGCAGCGTCCGGTTCACATGCACGGTGGAGAGGCCTAGATACTCGCCCACTTCCGCCTGGGTCAGCGGAAACTCGAACTGGCTGTTGCGGGCAAGGCCGAGCCGCTCGAGGCGGACATGCAGTTCGCAGAGCAGATGCGCGACCCGCTCCAGCGCCGTGCGACGGCCGAGGGAAACCAGCAGTTCCTCGGCAATGGCGCCTTCGATGGCGATATTGGCGAGGATGCTGCCCAGGATGCGCGGATGCGCCTCCGACAGGCCCGCCAGTCCGTCCGGATCAATCTGGATGATGGTGGTGCGGGACATGGCGGCGAAGCGCGCGCGCTGGCGTGAGCCGGTGAGAAAGCCGAAATCGCAGATGTCGCCGGGGAGCACCAGGCTCACCAGTTGCCGCTGGTTCTGCTGCTTGCGATAGCGGCAGGCCCAGCCGGAGCCGACGAGACACAACTGGCCTGCCGGATCGAATTCTTCACGAGGATCGAGGATACGGCGGCGCCACTGGGCGGATGCGAGCGCCGCGATATCCTCTGCCGGCAACTTCCCCAGGCTTTGCAGGCGACCGAACACCATGGGTCCGGCGGCCTGGTGATGAGGTGCAGAGTTCATTGCAGGGTTCGCGATATCAAAAGCGGCCATAACGCTACCTCGGGCGGCATGCCACCACGTCCATCTGGTATCTCGGCAACACCTCGCTGGCCTGGCGGTTCCAGCGGCAGGGCTGGCCAGATCGAGGTTAGCCTCTGTTAAGTCACCATCGCTGCAAGTCCTGCCACATCAGTGGGGTACTGCCCCTCCGGTTGTCATTTGTTAATTCGTCAGGTCGCGGGGCTGGCTAAGGTGCGCCAACCTTCCAGATAAAGACGTGGATTCGCGAGTGCATGTAATTGCCGCGGATTGGGCGACCACGGTTGCCTGTTTTGCAGACAAGATGCTTGGGCCGTGCCGCTGTGTGGCCGGGGACTCTGCATGACCATCAGCGACGCCACCTCGCCGCATGATGTGTTCAGCCGACGGCTGGCGGACCTTTGCGACTTGCCGCCGGCAGCGCTTGCCGCTGCGCGCACGCTGATCACGCGCACCCGGGATGTGCGCCCGCGCGGCGAGATCATTGCGGCAAACGGCACCGTTCCCGGAGCGCGGGTGCTGTTGAGCGGCTTCGCCTGCCGCTACCGCGATGATGTCGAGGGGCGGCGGCAGATCACCGGCTTCGTGCTGCCCGGCGAACTCTGCGACTTCGGCTTTCTTTCGGCAACGCCTGCGGTGCAGGCGGTGACGGCCGTGGCGCCCTGCACCTTGGGCGAGATCGCGTCGGCGGACATCGCCGGCGCGACGGAGCAGCATCCCGACGTGATGGTGGCGCTGCTGCGGGCAGCGGCGGTGGACCAGAATGTCTCGCGCGAGCTGGTGGCGAGTTTGGGCTCCCGCAGTGCGGTGCAGCGCATTGGCCACCTCTTGTGCGAACTGCACTTTCGCCTGGGTGTGGTGGGTGGTCTTCGGGCCGAGAACGAGTACGAGCTGCCGCTGACCCAGTCGGAACTGGGCGAGGCGCTGGGGCTGTCGACGGTTCACGTCAATCGCACCCTGCAGGTGTTGCGGCGCGAGCGGCTGGTGGAAACCAGGGGGCGCCTGGTGCTGCTGCCCGATCCACAGGCGCTGGCACGCTCCTGCGGCTTTGACCCGGCCTATCTCAGGCCGGCTTCAAAGGCGGCTACTGCAGAGCAGCGCTCCGCTCAAGGCTGACGGCAACGCAGCGGGCCAGCCGATGCAGGGGACTCTGCTGGTGCTCGCCGCGCGGCGCCGCTTCGGCCCGAACCAGGCGCAGCGCCGGGTTGGCGCCGCTGCGCACCAGATACGCTTCCACCTCGGTCAAAACCGTTGCCGGGTCAACAGGCTTGGCAAGAAACGGCAACTGCGCCAACACGCCCTGGGGGCGCGGCGCTTCAGGCTCGCCGATGAACATCACCGGGATGGCGCGGGCCCGCAACTGCATGGCGAACTCGTCTGAACTCTGGCCATAAAGGCGCGTATCGAGCAGTGCCAGGTCCACCCGGCGGCGGCCGAGCAGGCATTCGGCGTGGAAGGCGGTCAGGGCAGGGCCGAAGGCGAGCGCTCCCGCTTCGCGCAGGACGTCCACCAGGGATTTACCGAAGGTGATATCGTCATCGACGACCAGGACGCGCTTGCCGCTAAGTTCCGTCACGTTCATCTCCCCGCAGGCAGGCACAATGCGGGAGAGGTCATCTCGTTGCCATCACGGCTGGAACTATCCTGCGTTAAGCGGCGGCTCCTGCGTGGTAACCTAGGTGAAGCCGGCAACGATGCGAGCGCCGGGCCGGTTTGCTGCGAGACCCTGCAGGAGCGCTCGCAATGGCTCGCGACAAGCAACTTTCGTTTTCGGTGGTGACCGGCGCCTCGTCCGGTATCGGGCTGGAGCTGGCTCGTCTCGCCGCGCGGAACGGATCCGACCTCGTGATCGCCGCCGATGGCGACGGCATCTTCCCGGCAGCCACAGAACTGGCCGCACTCGGTGTCGACGTGGAGCCGGTGCAGGCGGACCTGTCGACCCGTGAAGGGGTAAACAGCCTGGTGGAGCGGGTCCGCGCCAGTGGCCGACCCATCGATGCGCTGTTCGCCAATGCCGGCGCCGGCCTCGGCAAGGGGTTCCTCGACCAGGATTTCGAAGACATCCAGCGGGTGATCGACACCAACGTGGTTGGTACCACCTACCTGCTGCATCAACTCGTCAACGACATGCGTCGGCAGGGTTTTGGCCGGCTGCTGATCACCGGCTCGATCGCCGGCCTGATCCCCGGCAGCTTCCAGGCGGTCTACAATGCCACCAAGGCCTATGTGGACTCCTTCGCCTATGCCCTGCGCAACGAACTCGAGGGCTCCGGCATCACCGTAACGGTGTTGATGCCCGGTCCTACCGACACCGACTTCTTCGAAGAGGCCGACATGGAGGACACCCGTGTCGGTCGCGGCAAGAAGGACGACCCGGCCGACGTCGCCAAGGCAGGCTTCGAGGCGATGCTGCGCGGCGACGGCCATGAAGTCAGCGGCTTCCCCAACAAGCTTCAGGCGCTGATGTCGCGCTTTCTCTCCGACAAGAAACTGGCTGGCATGCACCGCAAGCTCGCCGAACCGCTCGATGACGGCAAACGCCACTGAGAAGGGCTACCTCAATGACCCAACACGATGACGCTCCCGACCGCGCCCGGCGCGACGACAAGGATGGCGATCTCGCCATCGTTGGTCGCACCGTCCTGATCAACATACCCCGGCAGGAGGTTTACGCCTTCTGGCGGGATTTCTCGAACCTCCCCAGCTTCATGCGCTCGGTCGACACCATCGAGACCGAAGGATCGCTGACGCGCTGGACCGTCAAGGCGCCGCTCGGCCAGACGGTGACGCTGGTGACCGAGATCACTGAGGACGTCCCCGGCAGCGCCATTGCCTGGCGCTCGACCGAGGAGTCGCAGATCAACACCGAAGGGCGGGTGAGCTTCACCGATGCCGTGGGCGACCGCGGCACCGCGGTCACCGCCGACATCCGCTACGAACCACCGGCGGGCGACCTCGGCCGCCTGGCGGCGAAGCTCTTCGGCGCCGAACCGAACATCCAGGCCCGTCACGAACTCAAGCGCTTCAAGATGCTGCTCGAGACCGGCGAGATCGCCACGGCCATCAACCACCACGACCAGGAGAACAACGACTGATGCGCGCCCTGACCTGGCATGGAACCAACGATGTCCGCGTGGACACCCACCCCGATCCCGAAATCATCAACCCGCGCGACGCCATCATCCGCGTCACCTCGACCGCAATCTGCGGCTCCGACCTGCACCTCTATGACGGGGTGATCCCCAGCATGCGGTCAGGCGACATCCTCGGCCATGAGTTCATGGGCGAGGTCGTTGAAGTGGGCGCCAGCAGCACCCTCAGGAAGGGACAGCGGGTGGTGGTGCCCTTCACCATCTCCTGCGGCCAGTGCTTCTTCTGCCAGCAGCAGCAGTTTTCCGCCTGCGACAACACCAATCCGGCCGAAAAGCAGGACCTGTCTGAAAAGCTCTACGGTCACGCCATGAGCGGCATCTTCGGCTATTCGCACATGACCGGCGGCTATGCCGGCGGGCAGGCCGAATATGTCCGCGTACCCTTCTCCGATGTCGGGCCCATCGTGATCCCCGACGGCATGGACGACGAGACGGTGCTGTTCCTGTCCGACATCTTGCCCACCGGCTGGATGGCGGCGGAGAATGCGCAGATCGAGCCCGGCGACACAGTCGCGGTCTGGGGCGCGGGTCCGGTGGGCCTGTTTGCGGTGCAGTCCGCGGTGCTGATGGGTGCCGCCCAAGTGATCGCCATCGACCACCACCCCAACCGGCTGAAACTCGCGCAGAAGTTTGGCGCCAGGATCATCAACTTCGAGGGGACCCATGTCCGCGAAGCGCTGATGGAAATGACCGCCGGCATCGGCCCGGACGCGGTGATCGACGCCGTCGGCATGGAAGCGCACGGCTTCTCGCCCGACAACGTCGTCGACCTCGTCAAGCAGAAGATCGCCCCCGGCGCCGACCGGGCCCATGCCCTGCGCCAGGCGCTGCTCGCCTGCCGCAAGGGCGGGCGCGTCTCGATCCCCGGTGTCTATGGCGGCATGATCGACAAGTGGCCGCTGGGCGCCATGATGGAGAAAGGCCTGACCATCAAGCAGGGCCAGACCCACGTGCAGAAATACACCCACGAACTGCTGCGCCGCATCCAGGAGGGCGAGATCGACACCACCTTCCTGATCAGCCACCGCATCCCGCTGGAGCAGGCGCCCGAGGGTTACAAGCAGTTCCACGACAACCAGAACGAGTGGATCAAGGTCGTCATGACGCCTTAACCCAGGTTAAGAGGGGCAGCGGGGACCGGCTGCCTCTCATTCGCTGTGTGATTGCAAGAGGACATTTCAATGGAATCTATTGCCGACCTTTACGTCACCGGTCTAAAGAACGCACACGCCATGGAAAATCAGGCGCTGTCGATCATGCGCCCGCAGGTTGCCCGCATCGAGACCTATCCCGATGTGCTGGCGCGGCTGGAGCAGCACATCCGCGAGACCGAGATGCAGCTCGAGCGCCTGGACGCCCTGCTTGATGCCGCCGGCGCCGATCGCTCCGCGCTCAAGGACACCGCACTCAGCTTCACCGGCATGATGGCTGCCGTCGGCCACACGTTTGCCCCCGACGAGATCATCAAGAACAGCTTCGCCAACTTCGCCTTCGAGAACTTCGAGATCGCCGCCTACAAGTCGCTGATCACGCTCGCCACCGAAGCCGGCAACAGCAATGCCACCTCCGTCCTGCGCCAGAACCTCGATGAGGAACTGGACATGGCCCGCTGGCTCGACAGCAATATCGAGGCCGTGACCCTGAAATACGCCGCCCTGCGCCAGAGCGGCGAACAGGCCAAGAAATAGCCATGGACCGGCCCGGCCGGAACCACCAGCAACACGGACGCCGGCAGGACACTGCCGGCGCCACCAAGGGCGAGAAGCAGCAAAGCCTCGCCGAACGCGGGGTGAGCGCGCCGAAGCCGGAGAGCGCCGACCCCGGCAAACCCGACAACGACAAGAAAGCCTGAGGTCCACTCATGCCCGCCGCCCACAGCGTCACCACCTATCTTCTTACCCGCGACATTGCCGCGAGCATCGACTTCTATGGTGCGCTCTGCGGCTACCTGCCTGTCTATCGCGGCGACTGGTTCACCCTGATCGCTCCGTCCTCCGATGCTGCGGTGCAGATCGGGCTGGTGGACTGGGTGAGCGAGTTCGTGCCGCGTGCCGCCCGCGGCGACGCCCAGGCACACTACCTCGAGGTCATCGTCGACGACGTCCATGCCGCTCTTGCCGCTGTTGAGCGCTTCGCAGTCGAGATCATCGAGCATCCGATCGAGCACGGCGAGCAGGCGCGCGCAGTGCTGCGCGACCTCGATGGCCACGTCATCACCGTCGCAACGCCCACCAGCCGCTTCCTTGAGCCGCCGCGCCGGCATGTAGGGTGATGCCGATGCCCGAGCAGGAACCGGAAACTCGCTCCGAGACTGACAAGATCCTGTCGGACCGCGCGCGCGGCCCTGCCGAACGGGCCGTCCTCGGCAAGAGCCCGGCCGGGTCCATGGTCCGGGTCGTGGCCTTGGTGCTGCTGTTTATCGTCGTTGCCGGGACGGTGTTCTACTTCCTCAACCGCTAGCGGTCGCGCGGTTTGCGGTCCTCCCGCAGGACCGGCTTCTGCATGTGGCTGTCGCCCTGGCCCAGCCATTCGTGCTTGGGATCTTCCGGCACCGGCAGATCCTCAAGGGCATCGCTTTCGTGCTCGCGCTCCAGCTGGTCGGTCGCCAGCTTCTCGGCCTTGTCGGCGTCGTCGGTCACGAGGTCGGCGGCCTTGTCGGGGGCCACGCCGAACTCCTCGGACAGGAATTCGACATTCTTGCTGTCGGTGTCATTGGCTTTGCCGGCCATGGTCGGGTCTCCTGTTGGCTCAGGCCAGCGCCATGCTGGCAACGATCACCAGCGCGGCAGCCAGTACCGCAGCGATCACCCCATAAATCAGCGGGGCAGGGGCCTTCGGGCGACGCGATTCCGCCGCCGAACTGGTTCGGTTCGCATCGGGCGGCACCTGGGACTTCGTTCCCGCCACCTCCTCGTCGGTGCCGAGTGGGGCTGTGGCGGGATCGGGAAACGCGATCTTGTCGCCGGTCTCGCCGGCGTCGATGCGATCGCGATAGGCGTCGGTGGTCGTTGCTGTCATTGGCTGTACCTCTTCGAGGTAACCGCCTCGCAGGCCAAGGGTTGCGGCTGTTCACGTCATGTTATCCCCTGCGGCGACCCATCCGCTTGCATCAGGGGGCCGTGGCCTCTATGTGAGGGCATCGTTTGTTTCCGGCGCTTGGCGCCGATGTGAGGTGGGTTGCCGGATTGACGATCGAAACGCCCTATTACCTTGTCGACAAAGCGGCGTTGCTCGCCAATCTGGAAAAGATCGACCACCTGCGCCGCCGTTCTGGCGCCAAGTGTCTGCTCGCGCTCAAGTGCTTCGCCACCTGGTCGGTGTTCGATCTCATGTCCCAGTACATGGATGGCACCACCTCGTCCTCGCTCAACGAGGTAAAGCTCGGTCGCGAGAAGTTCGGGGGCGAGACCCACGCCTATTCGGTCGCCTATGCCGATCACGAGATCGACGAGGTGATCAGCAACGCCGACAAGGTGATCTTCAACACGGTCGGACAGCTCGAGCGCTTTGCCGATCGCGCCGGTGACCGCCCGGTCGGGCTCCGGCTCAACCCCCAGGTCAGCCACTCCGGCTTCGCGCTCGCCGATCCGGCACGTCCCTTCAGCCGTCTCGGCGAATGGGACCTCGAGCGCATCCTGCCGGTGGTGGACCGCATCAGTGGCGTGATGATCCACTGCCACTGCGAGAACGACAGCTTCGACAGCTTCAACGCCATCCTCGGCCAGATCGAGGAACGGTTCGGAGCCGTGCTGGAGCGCCTCGACTGGGTGAGTCTCGGCGGCGGCATCCATTTCACCGGCGAGGGCTACCCGCTCGACGCACTGGCCGACCGCCTCAAGGCGTTTGCCGAGCGCTACGGCATCCAGGTGTATCTGGAGCCCGGCGAGGCGGCGGTAACCCAGTCCACCACCCTTGAGGTCAGCGTGCTCGATACGCTCAATAACGGCAAGGACATTGCCGTGGTTGACGCCTCGATCGAGGCCCATATGCTGGACCTCCTGATCTACCGGCTCGAGGCCAAGGTAAAGCCCAATGCCGGTGAACACGTCTATATGGTAGCCGGCAAGTCATGTCTTGCCGGGGACATCTTCGGAGAGTTCCGGTTCGACGGACCACTCGCGATAGGCGATCGCATCTCCATCCAGGATGCGGGCGGCTACACGATGGTCAAGAAGAACTGGTTCAACGGCGTCCAGATGCCCGCGATCGCTGTGCGGGAACTGGACGGTCGGGTGAGGCTCGTCAGGAGCTTCACCTACATGGACTATGCACAAAGCCTCTCCTGAGGCCGCATCGTCCAGCGTAGCCACTGCCGGTAGCCGCTCAGGCGCCGGTGCCGATTGGGGCGTGATCAAAGGGCCGGTCAGGAACCGCGTCGATCACGCAGTACAAAGGTGTTTCGTGACAATTGAAAAAGAACATCCTCATCATCGGGGCCGGAGGTGTGGCGCAGGTCGTCGCGCATAAGGCCGCCCAAGCCAACGACGTGCTCGGCGACATCCATATCGCTTCCCGCACCGTTTCCAAGTGCCACGCCATCGTGCAGAGCGTGCTCGAAAAGCGCTCGCTCAAGATGCCCGGCGTGCTCCAGGCGCATCAGCTCGATGCCCTCGACGTGGAAGCGACCAAGGCGCTCATCGAGAAGACGCGCGCCAGGATCGTGATCAATGTCGGCTCTGCCTTCCTCAACATGTCGGTGCTGCGCGCCTGCATGGAGACGGGAGCTGCCTATATCGACACGGCCATCCACGAAGATCCCGCCAAGATCTGCGAAACGCCACCCTGGTACGGCAACTACGAATGGACGCACCGGGCAGAATGCGAACGCCGGGGCATCACTGCCATTCTCGGCGCCGGGTTCGATCCGGGCGTCGTCAACGCCTATGCGGCGCTGGCGGCGGAGAGCTACTTCGACCGCATCGATTCCATCGACATCATCGATGTGAATGCGGGCTCGCACGGCCGGTACTTCGCCACGAACTTCGATCCGGAGATCAACTTCCGCGAGTTCACCGGCAAGGTCTGGAGCTGGCAGGACCGCCAGTGGACCGAGAACCGGATGTTCGAGGTCAAGCGCACCGACGACCTGCCGGTCGTTGGGTCGCAGACCACCTACCTCACCGGCCATGACGAGATCCACTCGCTCTCGGCCAATCTCGACGTGCCCGACATCCGCTTCTGGATGGGGTTCGGCGAGCACTACATCAACGTCTTCACCGTGCTGAACAATCTCGGACTTCTCTCCGAGAAGCCGGTGACGACGGCGGAAGGCGTGGAAGTGGTGCCGCTCAAGGTGGTCAAGGCAGTGTTGCCCGATCCGGCTTCGCTTGCCCCGACCTATGCCGGCAAGACCTGCATCGGCGACCTGGTGAAGGGCGTCAAGGACGGGGTGGAGCGCGAGGTGTTCATCTACAACATCTGCGATCACGCCGAGAACTATGCCGAGGTCGGCAGCCAGGCGATTTCCTACACTGCCGGCGTGCCGCCGGTCGCCGCCGCGATTCTGATCGCGACCGGCGAGTGGGATGCCAAGCGCATGGTCAACGTCGAAGAACTGCCGCCGCAGCCCTTCCTGTCGCTGCTCGACGGCATGGGTCTGCCCAGCCGCATCCGCGATGCCGATGGTGATCGCGAGCTGGCCTTCGACCCGCTGCCGCAGGCCAAGGCCGTCAAGGTCGCTGCCGGCCGTTAAGCCAATGAGCGCCCGGGTCTCCCGGGCGCTCCCCAGCTTCAACCAACACTTAAGCCTGTGGCCCTATTGTGAGCCTCCTGCTGGAGGCCTCGGTGCCGGTTCTGTTCGACTTCTTCACGTCCGGCCACGACATCCGTCTCGTCGCCCTTGCCGCCGGCGTCTGCCTTGTTTCTGCCTATGCCTGCATGAGCCTGCTGCACCATGCGCGGCGCGCCGCCGGTCGCATGCGGCTGGTGTGGAACGGCGTCGCCGCACTGGCGGTGGGCTTTGGCATCTGGGTCACCCATTTCGTTTCCGTGGTCGCCTACAGGCCCGGCTTTGCCTGGGGCTACGACATTGGGCTCACGACCGCCTCGCTGGCCATGGCCGTGCTGGTGTGCGGTCTGGGCCTGGCGCTCGCCATCCGCGCCGAGCACCGCTGGGACCACCTGCTTGGTGGTGCCGTCGTCGGCGTCGGCATTACGGCCATGCACTACACCGGCATAGCGGCGCTGGTGATGGGCGGCAGCATCGGCTGGAACGGCACGCTCGTGGGCACCTCCATCCTGGCCGGCATCGTGCTCGGCGCCGCCTCCCTGAGGGTGGCTTCCGCAGGCGGGCGCTGGGGCAGGGTCGGCGGCGCGGGGCTTCTGACACTGGCCATCTGTGCCATGCATTTCACCGCCATGGGCGCTGCCGATTTCGACCGCTGCTTCCCGCTCAGTGCCGGCAGCCAGGTCAACACCACCTGGCTCGCCGCCGCCCTTGCCGGCATCTCGCTGCTGATCCTTGGTGCCGCCTTCGGCAGCGTCCTCCTCGACGAGGCCGACCGTCGCCGCACCGAGCGCGAGACGCAGCGGCAACTGCTCGACGCTCAGCGCATCAGCGAAGTTTCGAGTCGGCTCGAGCTGGCCATGGCGCATATGGCGCAGGGTCTGGCGATGTTCGACGGCGGTGCCGTGCTGCGCGTCCACAACCGGCGCTTCTCGCAGTTGCTCGGGCTGGATCAGGACGTCGACCTGGTCGGTACCTCCTTCCGCGAGACGTTCCGGCAGGTGCTGCTCGGTACCACTGCGGACGGCCATGACCTCGACGACATGGTGGACAGGCTCCACACCCAGCACCTGCCGCTGGTCCGCTCCGGCGGTGAAATTGTGCACGAATTGCCCGACGAGCGCACGCTGCGCATCCATCATGGTCCGATGGGCGATGGCGGCTGGGTGACCACCATCGACGACATCACCGAACGCCAGCGCTCCCAGGCCGCCATTCAGCACCTGGCGATGCATGACAGTCTGACCGGCCTGCCGAACCGCGCCAGCTTCAATGAACGCTTTGATGGCATTCTTGCCGAACTGGAGCACAGCGACGGTAATCTGGCGGTTGTGGCTATCGACCTCGACCGGTTCAAGGAAATCAACGACACCTATGGCCATGCGGTGGGTGACATCGCGCTCCGCACAGTGTCAGCGCGCCTGCTCGAATCGCTGCGTGAGGGCGAGTTGGTGGCCCGGCTCGGTGGTGACGAGTTCGGCGCCCTAAAGCGTTTCAGCTCGATGGAGTCGCTGCGCGAGTTCCTGCAGCGGCTCGAGGCGGCGATCTTTACCCGCATCGAGACGGGCTCGGCCGTGGTGGACACGGCCGCCAGCCTGGGCGTGGCGATCTATCCCGACGACGGCAACGACCGCTCCAAGCTGCTGAACAACGCCGACCTGGCGATGTATCGCGCCAAGGCCGAATTCGACCGTCACGTCGCCTACTTTGAAAGCGAGATGGATGAGCATGCACGCCAGCGGCGCGCCATGGCGCGCGATATCTGGCTTGCCCTGGAGCAGGGGGCGTTCCGCCTCGCCTACCAGGTGCAGAAGTCCGTCGCCACGGGTGAGGTCACCGGCTACGAAGTCCTGCTGCGCTGGGACCGCCCCGGCCATGGCCCGGTCTCTCCTGCGGACTTCATCCCGGTGGCCGAAGAGTGCGGCGCCATCACCAGCATCGGCAGCTGGGTGCTGCGCACCGCCTGCATGGAGGCCGCCCGCTGGCCCGAGCCCTACAAGGTCGCGGTCAACATCTCGGCGCTCCAGCTCGGCCAGGTCGAACTGGTCGACACCGTCCGCAGCGGACTGCTGGAGTCGGGACTGAGCCCCAAGCGGCTCGAACTGGAAGTCACCGAGACCTCCATCATTGCCGACAAGAACCGCGCCCTGCACATCCTGCGGCAGATCAAGGCCATGGGCGTCGCCATCGCCATCGACGATTTCGGCACCGGCTATTCCTCGCTCGACACCCTGCGCAGCTTCCCTTTCGACAAGATCAAGATCGATCGCTCCTTCATGCATGAGGTCGAGCAGAACGAACAGTCAAAGGCGATCGTGCGCGCCATCCTCGCGCTCGGCCGCAGCCTGCAAGTGCCGGTGCTGGCCGAGGGGGTCGAGACCATGGCGCAGCTCGAAGTGCTGCGGGCAGAGGGGTGCAACGAGGCGCAGGGCTTCCTGCTCGGCCGCCCCGGCCGGATCGACTGGAACGACATGCTGGAACCGCCGGTCGTTGCCAATGGCTAGTCGCGGCCGCGGAAGCGTCGCTGGTAGTCGGGGTCGTAGAGGGCGCTTTCGCGGAAATCTTCAGCCCCCAGCGACCGCCCGACGAACACGATTGCCGTCCGTTCCACGGGGTCGGCTTTCAACGCTAACGAAACACAACCCAAAGTGCTGCGAATAATGCGCTGCCGTTCCCAGGATGCATGCGCAACCACTGCAACGGGACAGTCTTCGCCATAGAGCGGGGTCAGTTCCTCAACGATCTGGTCGATGCTGTGGATGGCGAGGTGGATCGCCAGAGTGGCCCCCGTCGCCCCGAAAGCCTTGAGGTTTTCCCCCGCCGGCATTGGCGAGGCGCGACCGGAAACGCGCGTAAGAACAAGGCTTTGCGCCACACCTGGTACGGTCAGCTCGCGCCCCAGCGCCGCCGCTGCCGCCGCAAAGGCCGGCACGCCGGGGGTCAGGGTGTAGGGAATCCCCAGCCGATCCAACCGCCGCAACTGCTCCGCCACCGCGCTCCAGATCGACAGATCCCCCGAGTGGAGCCGCGCGACATCCTGGCTAAGTTCTTGAGCTGTCTGGAATTCCTGCTCGATCTCATCGAGCGACATCGGCGCCGTATCGATGATCCGCGCCCCCGGCGGGCAGTATTGCAGCAGCTCCGGCGGGATGATCGAGCCGGCATAAAGGCACACCGGGCAACGGGCGATAAGCCTTTGTCCGCGCACGGTAATCAGGTCGGCAGCACCCGGTCCGGCGCCGATGAAATGCACCGTCATGGCTTGTTCCAGCTCCACTGCGTCACCGGCATGGCCGGTCGCCACCCGGTCATGCCACCGATGGCATCGGCATGCGCGACAGCAATCCGGGTCAACCGACCGCCCAATTTCGCATGCCGCGCCAACACCATAGCCTCAAGTTCGAGCGTCACGGCATTGACCACCAGCCGCCCACCCGGCCGCAGCCCGGCTATGGCAGCGTCGAGAACACCCTCATCCGAACCCCCACCGCCAACGAAAATGGCATGCGGCGCCTCAAGTCCCGACAAGGCTGCCGGGGCAGTTCCGGTCACCACCTGCAACTGCGGAACGCCCAGATTCCGGGCGTTTCGCCCCATTCGCGTAGCGCGTTCGGCGTCGGATTCGATGGCGATGGCGCGAAGGCTTGCATCCGCCAGCATCCACTCGATGGCGACTGAGCCGGCGCCGGCGCCGATGTCCCAGAGCAGCTCGCCGCGGCGGGGTGCGAGGGCAGCGAGGGTGACGGCGCGGATGTCGCGCTTGGTGATCTGGCCGTCGTGCTCGAAGAGGTCCTCGGGAAGGCCGGGGGTGAGGGGCAGGATGCGGGCGTTGGGCAGGGCAACGACGCTGATGGCGCAGAGGTTGAGCGGGTCGACCTCGGCGAGGTCGAACTGCATCGCCAGCTGGTTGCGGAGCTTTTCGCGTGGTCCGCCAAGGGCTTCGAGGACGCTGACGATGGAAATGCCGAACCCGGAATCGGTCAGGAGGCGGGCGATTGCGGCCGGGCCGTGCTCGTCCGAGGTCAAGGCGAGGATGCGGGCGCCGGGGTGCAGATGGGACCGGATCAGGTCGATCGGACGACCGTGAAGGGACAGAATGACCACGTCCTGCAGGGGCCAGCCGAGCCTTGCTGCCGCCAAGCTGAACGAAGATGAATGGGGAATGACCCGCATCTGAGCGGGATCCACATGCCTGGTCAGCGTCGCCCCGACGCCGAAATTGAATGGATCACCGGATCCCAACACACAGACCCGTCGTCCGCGGGCCGCGAGGATGTCGCCGATGGAGTCCGAGAAAGGGGTGCGCCATGCTCGGGCCTCGCCGGTGATGGCGCCGGCGGCGAGTTCGAGATGGCGGGTGCCGCCGAACACCAGCTCGGCTTCGGTGATGGCGGCGCGGGCATTGGCGCCAATGCCGTCGAGCCCGTCCTCGCCGATGCCGACGACTGTGAGCCAGCTCATGGCTTGGCCTCGGCCGAGCGTGGCGAGTAGACCAGCGGCGGCAGGTCGGGGCGCTCGATGATGCGGGTCTCGGGCGAGCCGATGATGACGCAGGTGGCCATGTCGGCGTGAAGCGGATCGGCCTCGGCGAGGGTGACGACCCTGATCGCCTCGTCGGGGCGGCCGGCAGCGCGGCCGAAGATGACCGGCGTGGTCCAGGGCAGCACTTCGCGCAGGATGGCGAAAGCGGTGCCGAGCTGCCACGGCCGGGCCCGGCTGATGGGGTTGTAGAGCGCGATCACCAACCCCGCCGCCGCGACGGCATGGAGGCGCTGCTCGATCAGCGGCCAGGGCTTGAGGTTGTCGGACAGCGAGATGGCGCAGAAATCATGCCCGAGGGGCGCGCCGGCGCGTGCCGCAACGGCCAGCATCGCAGTGACGCCGGGAATGATTTCGAGGTCGAGTTCGCGCCAGGCGGGTGCGCCGTGCTCGATGGCTTCGCAGACCGCAGCCGCCATGGCAAAGACGCCAGGATCACCGCCCGAGACGATGCAGACATTCTCCCCGGCATGGGCGGCGCTGAGGGCGGCGCGGGCGCGGGCCAGTTCCTCGCGATTGTCGGAGGCGACGCGGCGCTGGTCCGGGCGCAGCGACAGCCGGTCCAGATAAGGGCCGTAGCCGAAGAACACGGTGGCACCAGCAATGGCGGCCATGGCCTCGGGCGTGATCTGGGCCGGGTTGCCGGGGCCGGTGCCGAGGACGACGAGCCGACCGCTCATGGCCGCGTGCTCCAGCCGGGGACGAGGATCAGGGCGAAGTAGGGCGCTTCATCATCCGGCTTGTCGGCGAGACGGATCGAAACGCCGGAGGCCATGGTGCCGCGTTCGACATAGACGGCGTCGGCGAGCTTGCCGGCCTGTGCGAGGGCGCTGCGGATCCTGGGAAGGTTGCGGCCGACCTTCATGATCACGGCGCCGTCGGTGCCGGCGAGGCGGGTCGCGAGTTCGGCCTCCTCCAGCGTGCCCGGCAGCACCGCGAGAACGTCATCGCCCTGCACCAGCGGCAGGCCGGCCATCGACCAGCAGCCGGACATGGCGGTGATGCCGGGGATGACCTCGGTGGGGTAGCGCGGAGCAAGGCGAACATGCAGGTGCATGTAGCTGCCATAGAACAGCGGATCGCCCTCGCTCAACACGGCCACGGTGCGGCCGGCGTCGAGGTGGCGGGCCAAGCGCGCTGCGGCCTCGTCATAGAAGGCGCTGGTCTGCGCCTGGTAGTCGGCGTGGCGGCGGTCGATCTCGGTGGTCACCGGATAGTCCAGCGCCTCTTCCACCTGATCGGGGCGAAGCAGGTGGGCGATGGTGGTGCGCGCATTGCTGACCCGGCCCCGCTTGGCGAAAGCGGCGACCACGTCCGCGCTCTCGATGGCCCGCACGGCCTTGAGGGTAAGAAGCTCCGGATCGCCCGGCCCGGTGCCGACGCCGACAAGACGGCCGCTCATATGCCCGGCCTCGCCAGCGCGTTGAGGGCCGCCGCAGTCATCGCCGAGCCCCCGAGGCGACCGCGGACGATGGCCCAGGGGATGCCGTGATCGCCGGCTGCCAGTGCATCCTTGGATTCAGCCGCACCGACAAAGCCGACGGGCATGCCGATGATTGCGGCGGGGCGCGGGGCGCCGTCGCGCAGAAGTTCAAGCAGGTGGAACAGGGCGGTGGGCGCATTGCCGATGGCGACAATAGCGCCCTCGAGGCGCGGCAGCCACAGGTGGAGGGCCGCGGCGGAACGGGTGTTGCCGATTTCGGCGGCCAGGGCAGGGGTAGCGGGGTCGCGCAGGGTGCAGACGACCGCGTTGTGGGCCGGCAGCCGCGCGGCAGTGACGCCGCGGGCGACCATCTCGGCATCGCAGAAGATCGGGGCACCTGCGGCCAGCGCGCCGCGGGCGGCGGTGACGAAATCGGGTGAGAAGGCGAAGTGGGCCGCCGCTTCCACCATGCCGGCGGCGTGGATCATGCGGATGGCGAGTTCGGCCTCGTCGGGAGTGAAGCGCGACAGGTCCGCCTCGGCCCGGATGATGGCAAAGGACTGCCGGTAGATGGCGTCGCCATCCTTGATGTAGTCGTACTCCGCCATGCTCACCCCAGCGACGGGGCGGCGGCGATGGCGGACTCGATCTGATCGTCGCTCAACTGCATGCGTGGCGTATCGCCCGCCCGCCCGCCGAACACAAGGCCATAGCCCATACCGTTGCCGACCAGCGTCAGATCGGCCGGGCGTGGGTGCGCGCAGCCCTTGCTGCAGCCGGAGACATGGAGGCGCTGGCCGGACGGCAGATGTGGTGCAAGGCGCGCTGCGACAGAGCGGGCCGGGATGTGGCCCGAGGCGCAGCCGGCGCTGCCGGCGCAGGCGGAGATGCGCAGGCGGGGATCGGCTGGGTCGGTGATGAACCCCAGGGCGGCCGCTGTAAGGGCGAAGGATGGCGGAGCATCAAGCGCGAGCAGCGCGTGGTGGGGCGCGAGGCGGAGCTCTGCGACACCTGCAACCTCAGCGTCGCCCGCCAGGGCGGAGAGCGCAGCGGCGTCGCTGCTGCCGAAGGGGAGGGCGATGCCCACGGCCGTGCCGACAAGACGGCGGTGCATGCCGATGGGCGGCGCGGACGGGGGAAGGGCACGCTGCGCACCTGGCTGGAGATCGCTGGCGCGCGCCCCGGGGCCAAGGGCAGCAAGGCGGCCGAGCAGGGCTGCGGCGTGGATAGGAGCCTCGTCACTGCCGACCAGTTCGGCCGGGCCTTCGTCAAGGGAAAGCCGCCAAAGCTGCGCGGTGACGGCGGTGAGGCGGACGTCGGCCTTGAGCGCATCGAGTCGGATCTGGCCGCCACCGTCGACGATCACCGTGACCTTGGGACCAAGGCGATCGGAGTGAGGTGCGGAGAGCTGGCGAATGGCGACGGCGAGCGGGCGCGGATCGGCCGTCTCGTCCGGGTCGTCGCCGGCAAGGGGGGGAGTCTCGATCACCAGCCCCCGCTCGATGGTGACCAGGGCCTCGATGGACCGGGCGAACGGGGCGGCGGAAGCAGCGGTGAGGCCGCGGACCTGCAGATTGCCGCGCGCGGTGATCTCGACGAGGCCGTTGCCGTGAGTGGCGGCAAGGTCGGCGATCTGAGCGAGTAGCGCCGGCGTCAGGCGGGAGCCGGTGACTCGAATGCGGGCCAGCAGCCCGTCGCCGGTCGGCATCGGCGTGTCCAGGGTCGGACAGGCGCCGCGGCGGCGAGGCTCGGCAATGGGCGGGGCGATGGCCATAGGGTGAGGTTTAGCGGATTAGGCCGGTGGGGGCGAGGGTTTGCGGGGGCTGCGTAGACCTCATGGTGAGCCTGTCGAACCACAAGGCCGGAACATCGTGCCCGCGACTTCGTCCTTCGACAGGCTCAGGATGAGGTCTATGGAGAAGCTCAGGATGAGGTCTATGGGCAATCGCGCTCGGCCTAGCCGTTCTTCCACACGGGCCTAGCCGCCCTTCCGCAAGAGATAGGTGTCCATGATCCAGCCGTGCTGCTCGCGGGCGGCCTTGCGGGTGTCGACGATCTGCCCGGCGACGTCGCCCAGGCGCCCGGAGATGGTGATCTGGTCGGGGGTGCCGAGATAGGCGCCCCAGAAGATGTGGAGGTCGGGGTCGGCCTCGGTGAATGCGGTGCGGCCGTCGAGCATGACCACGGTGTCCTCGGTCACCGGGCCGAGGCGGCGGCCGGTGGTGATGTGCACCGGCTCGCCGATGCGGTTGAGCGGAATGGCATGAGCGGCGGTCAGCGCCTGGATGGCGGTGATGCCGGGAATCACGCGGACGGTGAGTTCGTGGCGCTGTGGCAGCCGCTCGAGGATGCGCAGGGTCGAGTCGTAGAGCCCCGGATCGCCCCACACCAGGAAGGCGCCGGTACCGTCGTCGGGAATGTGGCCGATCAGCGCTCGGAAGCTCTCGGCGATGGCGTCGTGCCAGGCATCGACCCCGGCGGCGTAGTCGGGATTGGCCGCATCCCGCACCGGCATGGCGTAGGTCACCTGCTGCACGGCGGGGTTGGTGACATAGCGGGCGATGATCTCGCGGCGCAGCTCGGCAAGGTCGGCCTTGCCGGCGCCCTTGTCGGGGATGAACAGCCGGTCGGCCCCGTTGAGGGCGTTGATGGCCTCGACCGTCACATGTTCGGGATTGCCGGAGCCGATACCGACGAGGAGCAGGGTGCGCATGCGAGCGGCATGCCACTGACTGACGTCGTTGACAAGAATTCAACCGAACAGTATTATACTATTAAGTTGAATAAGAGGTGCTGCATGGACCCGTTGAGCACGACCCTGGCTGCGCTGGCCGATCCAACTCGGCGCGCCATTCTCGCCCGATTGTCGCAGGGCGAAGCGAGCGTGAACGAGTTGGCGGAGCCCTTCGACATGACGCTCGCCGCGGTGAGCAAGCACATCAAAGTGCTGGAGACTGCCGGCCTCGTCAGCCGCGGACGGCAGGCGCAATACCGGCCGTGCCGGCTGGAGGCGGCCCCAATGCGCGAGGTGGCGAGCTACCTGGAGTTCTACCGCCGGTTCTGGGAGCAGAACCTCGATCAGCTCGATGCCTACCTCACCAAACTGCAGACCCCCGAAACCGACACCAAGAACTGAGGAGACCCTCCGATGGACGCACAGAGCTTCAGCAATCCGTTCAAGACCGAAGCGCCAGCGGACCAGCCGCTGATCATCATGTCGCGCACCTTCGATGCGCCGCTCGAGCTGGTCTGGACGGTTTGGACGCGACCCGAGCACGTCGCCTACTGGTTCGGCCCGCACGCGGCGAACGAGATCGTCGAGTACGACGTGCGCACCGGCGGCAAGTGGCGGGTCGTTTCGACCATGCCGGATGGCAGCAGGATCGTGTTCTTCGGCACGTACCTGGCGGTCAAGCCCAGGAGCATGATCCGCAACACCTTCGTGGTGGAGGGCATGTTCGAGGAGGACATGCGCTACTACGAGGAGCACCATTTCGAGGAGCGGGACGGCAAGACCTTCTACCGCTCGGTGTCGAACTATCCGGACTTCGACATGCGCAATGCCACCATCGACAGCGGCATGGAGTGGGGCGCCAATGTCTCGATGGTCAAGTTCGACGAGGTGCTGGAGCGGGTCAAGAGCGGACGCTGAGGCTCAATGCCGGTCGGGCGTGTCTTCAAGAAGCTGGCCAAGTCGATCGAGGCGCTCGATCCAGGCGGTGCGGCGCTCGTTCAGCCATTGCTCGGCCAGGCCCAGCGCCTCGGGATGAATCCGGCAGGTGCGCACGCGGCCGACCTTTTCGGAGGTGACGAGGCCGCTGTGCTCCAGCGCCTGCAGGTGCTGCACCACGGCGGGCAGGGACATCTCGAACGGCTTGGCCAGTTCGCTGACGGAAGCCGGGCCGCGGCTCAGACGGTCGATGATGGCCCGGCGCGTCGGATCCGCCAGCGCCTGGAACATCAGGTCCAGGTTCGGACTGTGGTTAAGCATATGGTTAACTAACCCGCGGGGGTGTTGCGGTCAATCGCGGTGGCCGCTGATGCGGGCGACGGAATTGCGCAGGATGAGTTCGCTGCGCAGCAGCACCTCCTGCCTGGGAGCAGGCTTGCCCTCGAGCAAGGCGAGCAGGAGATCCATAGCCTCCTCGCCGATCTTGAGGCGCGGCTGCTTCATGGTGGTGAGGGAAGGGGAGACGAAGCTGGCAAACGAGATGTCGTCGAACCCCATCACCGAGAACTGCCTCGGCAGGTCGTAACGGCGCGCGTTGAGGGCGATGATGACGCCGAGCGCCGTGGCGTCGTTGACGCACAGGAAGGCGGTCGGCAGCACGTCGCGGACGAACATGTGCTCGGCGGCCTGGCGGCCGCTTTCGGTGGTGCCGTCGCCGGGCAGGATCAGCCGCGGGTCGATGGTGATGCCGGCGGCGGTGAGGGCGGCGCGATAGCCCTGCTCCCGCAACTGGTTCACGGCCTTGCCGATCGAGTGGCCGATAAAGGCGATGCGGCGATGCCCCTGCGAGATCAGGTGCTCGGCGGCAATGCGCGATCCCTCGAAATTGTCGACCCCGACAAAGGGCACGTTGGCGCCCGATACCGGCTCGTTCACCGCCACGATCGGCGGCAGCCGCGTCTCGGTGCCTGCCTGCCCGTAGCCGAAGGGCAGGTGGCCAGTGAACAGGATCAGCCCGTCAGCCTGGTTGGAACTGATGAAGCGCAGATAGTCGGTTTCGCGGGTGGGGTCGTTCTGCGTGTTGCCGATCAGCACGCCATAGCCGCGCTTGCTGGCCTCGGTCTCGAGCCCGACGAGGATATTGGAGAAGTTGGGGTCGCCCACGTCGGGCGCAAGGATCAGGATCATGTTGGACCGGCGCATGCGCAGCGACCGGGCCATGGCGTTGGTGGTGTAGCCGGTGCGGGCAATGGCGTCGTTGACGCGGCGGCGCGTCTCGTCGGCGACCTTGGTCGGCTCGTTGATGGCGCGGCTGACCGTGGCGATGGATACGCCGGCGAGTGCCGCAACGTCCTCGATGGTAGCCAGCTTTTGCTGCTGCACTTGGCGCTCCGCCCCGCGCGACCCTGCTGGAACCCGCACGCCATCTGCGATGTAGCAGACCCGCCGGAGAGCGCCAGCCTCGGCCGACAGGATTGTCCGTTTTTGCCTCCGTGTAAACCTTTACACTGAACGTGAAAACCTTTACACAGTTCGGCAGACGAACGGCAAAGCCGCGTCTGTGGGGGAGGGACATCGACATGTCGGATGCGGCAGGCGCATCGGTATCGCCCATCCTGTCGGCGAGCAGGATCTCGAAGTCGTTCGGCGAGATTCCGGTGCTGTTCAGTGTCGATTTCGACGTGAAGCCCGGCGAGGTTCACGCCATCATTGGCGAGAACGGGGCCGGCAAGTCCACCCTGATCAAAATCCTGTCAGGATTCGAGCAGCCCACCTCGGGCACCATCGTCTATGACGGCCGCCCGGTGACGCTGCCGGCCAATGGCGAGGCCGAGGCGATGGGCATCGTGCTCATCCACCAGGAACTCAACCTCGCCGAACACCTCACGGTGACGGACTCGATTTTCCTCGGCCGCGAGATCAAGAGCTGGGGCGGGTTCCTCGACCTCAAGCAGATGCGCGAGAAGTCGCGCGCCATCCTCGACATGCTGCATGTGCGCATCGATCCCGATGCCCGCATCAACACGCTCTCGGTGGCCGACAAGCAGATGGTGGAAATCGCCAAGGCCATCAGCCGCGATGCGCGGGTGCTGATCATGGACGAGCCGACCGCGGTGCTGTCGGTAGGCGAGACCGAGACCCTGTTCGAGCAGATCCGGCGGCTGCAGGCGCGCGGCGTCGCCATCGTCTTCATCTCGCACAAGCTCGACGAGATCATGCAGCTGGCCCAGCGGGTGACGGTGCTGCGCGACGGTCAACTGATCGCCACGGTCGGCACCGAGGCGCTGACCCCCGATTCCATCGCCCAGATGATGGTGGGCCGCGAACTCTCCAACCTTTATCCGCCCAAGCACGAGCCCGATGTCGATGCACCGGTGGTGCTGAGCGTGCGCGGGCTGAGCGCGCCCGGGGTGCGGGATGTCTCGTTCGACCTCCGGCGGGGCGAAGTCCTCGGCTTTGCCGGGCTGATCGGCTCCGGCCGAACCGCCGTGGCGGAAGCTGTGGTGGGCCTGACGCGCCGGGCGGACGGCGAGGTTGCCGTCAACGGGCAGCCGGTGAATTTCACCGATGTGGGCAAGTCGGTGGCGGCCGGAATCGCCTACATGACCAAGGACCGCAAGGGCCGCGGGCTGCTGCTCAATGTCGGCCTGCAGCCGAACCTGACCCTGCTGACGCTGAAAAAGCACATCAAGGGCGGGTTCGTCGACGGGCGCAGCGAAGAGGCGGCGCTGGAAAGAGCGGTGCGCCGTTTCGACATCCGCGCCCGCGACGCCTCGGTGCGCGTCGGCCAGCTCTCGGGCGGCAACCAGCAGAAGCTGCTCCTGGGCAAGACCATGGAAAGCGAGCCGGACATCATCATCATGGATGAGCCGACGCGCGGCATCGATGTCGGCACCAAGCAGCAGATCTATCACATCATCGCGGCGCTCGCGGCCGAGGGGAAGTCGATCATCGTCATCTCCTCGGAACTGCAGGAAGTGATCGGGCTCAGCCACCGTGTCGTGGTGATGCGCGAGGGTCGCCTCGCTGGTCGCCTCGAGGGCGCCGAGATCACGGAAGCGGAAATCATGCGATACGCCGCCGGCATCAAGCAGGATGGGGACAATGAGCGCATCAGCGCCTAAGGCAACAGCATCGCCGGGCAAGGGCTTCCGGCTCGACCTCAAGACCGCGGGGCCGCTGCTGGCGCTGATCCTGCTGGTGGTGCTCGGCTACTCGCTGAACCCGGCCTTCCTCAACGAGGGCAATGTCACCAACCTGTTGACCCGCTCGGCCTTCATCGGCATCATTGCCGTTGGCGCGACCTTCGTCATCACCGCGGGCGGCATCGACCTCTCCGTCGGTTCAATGGCAGCCTTCATCGCCGGCATGATGATCATCGTCATGAATGCCGCCGTCGGCAGCATGGGGGCGTCGGTCTGGACGGTGCTGCTGGGCGTCGGATGCTCGCTGATCCTGGGGATCGGCGCCGGCTTCATCAACGGCTTTCTCACCACCAAGGCCAAGATCGAGGCCTTCATCGTCACGCTCGGCACCATGGGCATCTACCGCTCGCTGGTGACCTACTTCGCCGATGGCGGCACGCTGTCCCTCAACAGCGGTGCGCGCGAGATCTACCGTCCGGTCTACTACGACAGTTTCCTGCGCGTGCCGTATCCGGTGTGGGTGTTCATCATCGTCGCCGTGCTTGGCTGGATCCTGATGAACCGCACCGCCTTCGGTCGCTACTGCATGGCCATCGGCTCCAACGAGCAGGTGGCGCGCTACTCCGCCATCAAGGTCGATCGCGTCCGCACCCTCACCTATGTCCTGCAGGGCCTCTGCGTGTCGCTGGCCACCATTATCTACGTGCCGCGCCTCGGCTCGGCATCGTCGGCGACCGGCGTGCTGTGGGAACTGGAGGCCATCGCCGCGGTGATCATCGGCGGCACCGTGCTCAAGGGCGGCTATGGCCGGATTGGCGGCACGGTCATCGGCGCGCTGATCCTCACGGCCATCGGCAATATCCTCAACCTGACCGACATCATCT
Organism: Pseudomonadota bacterium; assembly: GCA_023431205.1. Lineage (GTDB taxonomy): Bacteria > Pseudomonadota > Alphaproteobacteria > Rhizobiales > Devosiaceae > Devosia. The sequence goes on from JAEYXQ010000075.1 coordinate 23,500, forward strand.
CCAACTACCTGAACGGGGCGGTGCAGGGTGTGATCATCGTGGCTGCGGTCTACCTGCAGCGCGGCAGCTTCAAGGCACGGTCCCGTGCAAAGGCGGCCGAATAGCAGAACTCCACGCCCACAACCGGGCGGGCAGTACCGGCGCAAAGCGCCACATCAAGGGAGGAATACTCTATGTCTATGAAGGCACTGACCCTGGCTCTGGCGGCAACGACCGCCCTTGCCGCTCCGACATTCGCGCAGGAGCAGATCAAGATCGGCGTCTCCATTCCGGCCGCTACCCACGGTTGGGCCGGCGGGCTCAACTGGCATGCCCAGGAAGCCGAGAAGCGGATTGAGGCGATGCACGACAATGTCGACATCATTCTCGTGACCGCCGACAGCCCCGGTGACCAGGCCGGCGACATCGAAGACCTGGTTTCGGTGCAGCAGATCGATGCGCTTGTCGTCCTGCCCTTCGAGTCCGACCCGCTGGTCGAGCCGGTCCGCATGGCCAAGGAAGCCGGCGCGTTCATCACCGTGGTCGACCGCGGCCTGCCCGATACCTCTATCCAGGACGTGTATGTGGCCGGCAACAACACCGAGCTCGGCGCCGTCTCGGCCGAGTATTTCAAGACCCGCCTCGGCGAGGGTGACAACATCGTCATCCTGCGCGGTATCCCCACGGTGATCGACACCGAGCGTTTCGACGCCTTCATGGCCGGGATCGAAGGCTCGGGCATCAACGTGCTCGACAACCAGTTCGCCAACTGGAACCGTGACGACGGCTTCGAAGTGATGCAGGACTTCCTGTCGCGCTTCGACGACATCGATGGCGTCTGGGCGCAGGACGACGACATCGCCATGGGCGTTGTTGAGGCCGTGCGTCAGGCCGGTCGCGAAGGCGACATGTTCATCGTCGGCGGCGCCGGCATGAAGGACGTCATCAAGGGCATCATGGACGGCGACGAACTGATCCCGGTGGACGTGCTGTATCCGCCGGCGATGATCGCCACCGCCATGGACGTGACCGTTGCCAACTTCACGTCCAACGGCCCTGTCCAGGGCGAATACATCCTCGGTGCCCCGCTGGTCACCGCGGACAATGCCGAGCAGTTCTACTTTCCGGATTCGCCGTTCTGATCCCAACGCAGGACGGAAAAAGCAAAGGGCGCCGCAAGGCGCCCTTTGTGTTTGTGGGGGGGAGAGGCTGCTCGAGGCCTTTGGGGCACCCCCTCATCCGCCCTTCGGGCACCTTCTCCCGCGAGGGGAGAAGGAAACTCAGTGCCTGCCGCCAGCTCGGAGCTCCCTCGCCCCTTGTGGGAGAGGGTGGATCGGCCGCCAGGCCGAGACGGGCGAGGGGTTCTTGCCGCTTGCGCCGGCTACGCCGCCTCGGGCGTGTACCCCGCTTCGCGGATCGCTTCTTCACCCTTGGCGCGGTCGCCGGTGAAGCTCACCTTGTGGGTTTCGAGATCGACGTTGATCTCGGCGCCGGGCAGGGCCTCTTCGAGGGCCTTGCGGACGGTGCCGACGCAGTGGTTGCAGGTCATGTCGTTGACGGTGAGAACTGTCTTTTCGTTCATGGCTCAGTGTCCTTTCGTGGTCTGGGTCTCGCCGGCGAGGTCGTCGAGAATGGGGCAGTCGGGGCGGTTGTCGCCGCTGCAGCAGTGAACGAGGTGCTGCAGGGTGCGGCGCATGCCTTCGAGTTCGGCAATGCGGGTTTCGAGCTCGGCGATATGGGCCTGGGCGATGTCGCGAACCTCGGCGCTGGCGCGGCTCTTGTCGCGCCAGAGGCCGAGCAGGGTGCCGGTCTCCTCGATGGAGAAGCCGAGAGTGCGGGCCCGCTTGACGAAGCGAAGGATGTGCACCTCGTCCTCGCCATAGACCCGGTAGTTGCTGTCGGTGCGCGCCGGCTTCGGGACGAGCCCGATATCCTCGTAGTAGCGGATCATCTTGGCGGAGACGCCCGAGGCGCTGGCAGCTTGTCCGATATTCATGCGCGGGCTCCTTTCACCAGGCGGAGGCGCTGGGCGTTGCCGACGACCAGCACGCTCGATGCTGCCATGGCGCCAGCCGCGAGCATGGGCGACAGCAGCCACCCGAAGGTGGGATAGAGCAGGCCAGCGGCCACCGGGACCAACAGGACGTTGTAGCCGAAGGCCCAGAACAGGTTCTCGCGGATGTTGCGCATGGTGGCGCGACTGACGGTGATGGCGTCGAGCACGCCGCGCGGATCGCCGCCCACCAGCACTACGTCGGCACTCTCGATGGCAACGTCCGTGCCGTTGCCGACGGCGATGCCGACATCGGCTTCGGCGAGGGCGGGGGCGTCGTTGATCCCGTCGCCCACAAAGGCAACCGTCCGCCCGCCGCTGCGCAAACCACGGACCACCTCGGCCTTGTCGGCAGGCAGCACTTCGGCGCGGACCTCGTCGATGCCGAGCTCGCGGGCAATGGCGGCAGCGGTGCGCCGGTCGTCGCCCGAGATCATCGCCGTCCTGATCCCCAGTCGGTGGAGGGCGGCGATGGCGTCGGCGCTGTTCGGCTTCACCACGTCGGCAACGCCGATAGCGGCGGCGGGCTTGCCGTCGATGGCAACGAAGACGGCAGTCCTGCCGGCCTCGGTGACCTGCTCGACCGTGCTGCGGAAGTCCCCGAGATCGAGGCCGTCCAGCAGCCGCGACGATCCGACCTGAACGCGGCGGTCGGCGATGGTCGCCACAATGCCGCGGCCCGGCAAGGATTCAAAGCCTTCAACGGACGGGATGGCGAGCCCGGCCTGCTCGGCTGCCGCGACGATGGCGGTGGCGATCGGGTGCTCCGAGCGGGACTCGGCGGCGGCAACCAGCGCCAGCACCTGGTCATGCTCGAAATCGTCATCGAGGATGATGTCGGTGAGGACGGGCTTGCCGACCGTGAGGGTGCCGGTCTTGTCGAAGGCGACGACATCGGCCTGCTGCAATTGCTGCAGGGCTTCGCCGCGGCGGAACAGCACGCCGAGTTCGGCGGCGCGGCCAGTGCCGACCATGATGGCGGTCGGTGTCGCCAGGCCCATCGCACACGGACAGGCAATGATCAGCACGGCGACGGCATTGACCAGCCCATAGCTCAACGACCCGCCCCAGATCGCCCAGGCGGCGAAGGTCGCCAGGGCAACGACGATGACGGCGGGCACGAACCAGAAGGTGACGCGGTCGACCACCTGCTGGATCGGCAGCTTGCCGGCCTGGGCGTCCTCCACCATGCGGATGATCTGCGCCAGCACCGTGTCACTGCCGACCCGGGTGGCCTGGAAGCGGATGCTGCCGCCGGTGTTGATGGTGCCACCGGTCACGCTGGCGCCAGCGGCCTTGGTGACGGGGAGCGGTTCGCCGGAGAGCATCGACTCGTCGACATGCGCCTCACCGTCAATGACGGTGCCGTCGACGGCGATCTTCTCGCCGGGGCGGACGATGATCACATCCCCCACCCGCACGTCAGCCACCTCGATGTCGGCTGCGGCGCCGTTGCGCTCCACCCGGGCGGTGCGGGGCTGCTGGCGCACCAGCCGCTGGATGGCTTCGCCGGTGCGGCCCTTGGCCAGCGCCTCGAGCAGACGCCCGAGCAGGATCAGCGTCACGATCACCGCGGCGGATTCGAAATAAACGTTACGCGTACCCGGCGGCAGCAGGTGCGGGGCGAAGGTGACGACCGTTGAGTAGAGCCAGGCGGCACCGGCGCCCAAGGCGACCAGCGAGTTCATCTCGGGCGCGCCACGCAACAGGGCAGGGATGCCGATGCGGAAGAAGCGCCAGCCGGGAACGAACAGCACGAAGGTGGCCAGCGCGAAATAGGTGACGTAGAGCGCGTCCATGCCGACCAGGTCCATCAGCCACATATGGAACGGCATGTAGAAGTGGCCGAGCATTTCAGCGGCGAAGAGCGGGATGGTGGGGATTGCTGCGATCAGGACGTCGCGCCGCAGCACCGCCGCGTCCTCATCGTGATGGTGATGGCCGGCGTGATCGTGCCGGTGCTCCGGCGCGGGAGTGACCGTGGCGGTGTAGCCGGCCTTTCCGACCGCCGCGAGCAGTGGCGCAATTTTGGCAGGGCCAGCGGTTTCGACGGTCGCCCGCTCGGTCGCCAGGTTTACGGAGGCCGATGTGACCTCGGGCACCTTGAGCAGGGCCCGCTCCACGCGTGCCACGCAGGAGGCGCAGGTCATCCCGGAGATGTCGATGGAAACGGTGGTGTTGTGGACGTGCTGGTTCATGGCTTTTACCTCGTCCCCAAGCATATAGGGCTTCCCACTATGGGAAGGTCAAGGGCCACTGTGAGACGCAATTGTACGCAGCGGTACCTCCGTTCCTGCATGGCAGAGCACGACGTGCGTCGGGCCGGTTGAGCCAGCCCGTTTTAGCGGTGCACCAGGAAAATGGTGTGACAACAGGTAGATAGCAGCGGAGGGGAGTGCGCTTTCGTCGCAGGCGATCTTAACCGGTGCTACAAATCTGCTTCTTCGTTGTGCACCAGCTGCATAACGGATGTGCACAAGAGCCAACTACTAATCACGACTCGTTCGCTCTACATAGAGGTCATCAAGCGAAGGGGAATTGAGAAATGAACATCCGTCAGCGTATCGCAAAGTATGCCCAGTACCAGCGCACCCTGCGTGAGCTCAGCGCTCTCGACCAGCGTCAGCTGCAGGACCTCGGCATCACCCGTGGCGACATCAAGGCCATTGCCAACGGTTCCTACGTCGGCAACTAAGCTTTCGGCCTAACGGCTGAACTGAAAAGGCGTCCATCCGGGCGCCTTTTGCTTTTTCGGGATTCAGCGAACGAGATCGGCCAGCGTGGCGCCGAGAAAACCCACCAGGTCATCGGGCCTGATGCGGATCTGGAGCCCGCGCTGACCGCCATTGAGGTAGATCTCGTCATGGAGGGTGGCGAGTTCGTCGATGGCGGTGGGAACGCTCTTGCGCTGACCCAGGGGGCTGATGCCCCCCACCTTGTAGCCCGTCAGGCGCTCGGCGTCGGCGGGCTTCATCATGTGGGCCGACTTGCCGCCCAGGGCCGCGGCGAGCTTTTTCATGTTCACCTCCTCGTCGGAGGGGACAATGGCGCAGACCGGCTTGCCGTCGAGCTCGGCCATCAGCGTCTTGAAGACCACCCCGGGAGAAACGCCCATCGCCTCGGCAGCCTGCAACCCCACGCGCTCGGCGTTGGGGTCGTAGTCGTAGCTGGCGCGTTCAAACGCTATGCCGGCTTTGGCGAGCGCCAGGGTGGCAGGGGTCGTCTTGGACATGCCACCCTTCTAGGACAAAGCCGGCGCGGCGCAAGCGTCAGCGTTCGAGATGAGGCTTCAGTGCCCAGCGCGGATCGTCTGCCGGGCTCTGGTATTCGTCCATGCCGATGTCGCGCAGCACATGCGACGACAGGCTGAGCGAGCGGATGGCACGCCGGCGGCGCGCCGTCTCCGTCACAGGGAGCAGGGCCGCGGCGGGGAGGGCCATAACGAAGCCCAGAAGACTCGGGAAGGTCACCATGTTCGCATCCGCCAGGCTTATGGCCGGGCGTCCTCACGTCGTTGACATGGTCGTCAGATTGCGCCCTTTTGTGGAGGCACTCCAACTAAGCGTCGATAACGACGCATAAGGAGAATTGATGTGAGCACCTTGCCGCCGCTGACCGCGATCCGCGCCTTCGAGGCGGTGGCGCGACACCTGAGCTTCACCCGTGCGGCCGAGGAACTGGGCATGACGCAGGCGGCGGTGAGCTACCAGATCAAGCTTCTCGAAGAGCGGCTGGGATCGCCCCTGTTCCTGCGGCGGCCGCGGCAGGTGGTGCTGACCGAACTGGGTGGCCGGCTGGCGCCGGAGGTGTCGCGTGCCTTCGATACGCTGCGCGCGGCGTTTGCCGACTCGCAGGACCGGGCCGAGGGAACGCTGTCGCTGACGGTGGTGCCGACCTTCGCCAGCCGGTGGCTGGCCGCTCATATCGGGCTGTTCCAGTTGCAGCGGCCGGACCTGGCGGTGCGGATCGACACGGCCACCCACATCGTCGATTTCACCCGCGAGGAGTTCGACGCGGCGATCCGGGCGACGCACACGCTGGGGCCGGGCCTGATGGGAGACAAGCTGCTCAAGGTCGAGTTCGCCCCGATGCTGCATCCGCGGTTGGTCGAGGAGTACCAGGTGCGCGAGCCCGCCGACCTGCTGCGGGTGCCGCAGATTTCACCCGATGATCCGTGGCTGCCGGGATGGCTGCACCTTGCGGGGGTGACCAACGTGGAATTGCGGCAGAAGGCGTTCGTGTCGCTGGGGATGCAGCATCTCGAGGCGGCCGCGGCCCTGGCGGGGCGCGGCGTCGCCATGCTGACGCCGCCCTTCTACCAGGAGGAGGTTGCGGCCGGGCGGCTGGTGCAGCCCTTCCCCACCGTCGGCTGGGAGGGGCACTACTACTATCTCGCCTATCCCGAGAGCCGGCGGAACTGGCCCAAGGTCAAGGCCTTCCGCGAGTGGGTAATGGCAGCGACGGCGCCGCTCAGGGCGCTGGAGCAGAGCTGAGCGCGGGACCTAGACGATGCCGCCGCCGCCGCTTTCCACTGGCGGACGGATCTCGGCCACCTTCTGCCGGTAACCGGCGGCGCGATAGGTGGCGAGCAGGTCGATGGCGCCGCCATTCTCCAGCCGGGCCATGGCGAGGATCGGCTCTACGTCGGTGCGGTAGGCCAGGCGCAGCGCCTGCGTGGCGCCGAGGGCATCGTTGCCCTCCTGCGCCGCCTTGAGGCCGGCGCGATCGACCAGCAGCGCCTGCGCATAGGCGCGCTGCACATCGGCGGCAGAGAGCATCAGCGACTCGATCGGATCGGTGACGTTGTGCGACTGGTCGAGCATGTGCGCGGGGTGGAAGTCGCTGTAGCGCTCCTCGGCATCGACCAGTTCGTTGAAGACGAGGAACAGCCGGAACGGGTCGATCGAGCCGGCATCGAGGTCGTCGTCGCCATACTTGCTGTCGTTGAAGTGGAAGCCGCCGAGCTTGCCGAACTGGGCGAGGCGAGAGACGATCATCTCGATGTTGACGTTGGGCGCATGGTGGCCGAGATCGACGAGGCAGAAGGCCTTGTCGCCAAGTTCGCGGGCGATGAGGTAGTTGGTGCCCCAGTCCTGCACCACGGTCGAGTAGAAGGCCGGCTCGTACATCTTGTGTTCGGTATAGATGCGCCAGTCGTCGGGGAGCGCGGCGTAGATCGCCTTCATCGCATCGAGGTAGTGCTCGAACTGGGTGGCAAAATTGGTCTGGCCCGGGAAATTCGAGCCGTCGCCGATCCACACCGTCAGCGCCTTGGAGCCGACCGTCTTGCCGATCTCGATGCATTCGAGATTGTGCTCGATCGCCTGCTGGCGGGTTGCGGGGTCGGAGGCGGACAGCGAGCCGAACTTGTAGCTCTGGAGCTGCCCGCGCGCGTCGGAGAAGGTGTTGGAGTTCATGGCGTCGAAGCCGAGATTGAAGCGGCTCGCCGCCTGCTTCAGCCGGTTCGGATCGGCCTTGTCCCACGGGATGTGGAGGGAAACGGTATGCGTCGCCTGCGTCAGTTGCGAAATGACGGCGCAGTCCTCGATCTTGTCGAAGATGTCGCGCGGCTCGCCGGCGCCTGGGAAGCGGGCAAAGCGGGTGCCGCCGGTGCCGACGCCCCAGGAGGGAACGGCAACATTGAAGCCGGCTACCTTGCCCTTGATGGCGTCGATGCTGATGCCGCGGCGGTCGAGGCGTTCGCCGAGGCTTTCGTAGTCGCGGCGGAGGTCGGCTTCGCGCTTGCTGTTTTCGGCTTCGACGATGCTCGGGTCGATGATGTGTTCGGTCATGGATTGTGCCTCCCTCAGCGACCCCCTCCCTCGGTCCCTCCCCTCAAGGGGGAGGGAAGAAAGGAGCCGCAAACTCTGTGCTGTGTGGGCCCTCCCTCCCCCTTGAGGGGAGGGCCGGGGAGGGGGTCTCTGGACCCCTTCGTGGAACTTACCGCGGGAACGACTGGGCGTTGCCGGCGTCGACGTTGAGGATGTTGCCGGTGGACTTGGCCGAGGCGTCCGAGGCGAAGAAGTAGATGGCTTCGGCGATGTCTTCGGGGAACACCGAGCGCTTCAGCATAGAGCGCTGGCGGTACATTTCCTCGAGGCCGTCCTTGTCGGTCTTGTAGGTGGAGGCGCGCTGCTCGAGCCACTCGCCGGCCCAGATCTTGGAGCCGCGCAGCACCGCATCGGGGTTGACGACGTTGACGCGGATCTGCGCCTCGGCGCCTTCCAGCGCCAGGCACCGGGCGAGGTGGATTTCGGCGGCCTTGGCGGTGCAGTAGGCGGCTGCATTGGGGGAAGCCGCAAGGCCGTTCTTGGAGGCGACGAAGACGACGTTGCCGCCGATCCGTTGGCTGCGGAACAGCTTGAAGGCTTCGCGCGACACAAGGAAATAGCCCGTGGACAGGATGTCCATGTTCTTGTTCCACAGTTCCAGCGAGGTCTCCTCGATCGGGGCGGAGGAGGCGAGGCCGGCATTCGAGACCAGGATGTCGAGACCGCCGAATTCCACCACGGCGTGGGTGAAGCCGGCGATCACCTGCTCTTCGCGGGTGACGTTGATGTTCACCGGGCGGACGAAATCGGCCCCGAAAGCGCCCGAGAGCTCGGCCGTTGCTGCGTCGAGGGCAGCCTGGTCGATATCAGCGAGCACCACGCAGGCGCCTTCGCGCAGCAGGCGGACAGCCGTGGCCTTGCCGATGCCGCCGGCACCGCCGGTGACGAGAGCGATCTTGCCGGCCAGCGATTTCGGCTTCGGCATGCGCTGGAGCTTGGCTTCTTCGAGCAGCCAGTACTCGATGTCGAAGGCTTCCTGCTCGGGCAGGCCCTGATACTCCGATACCGTGGAGGAGCCGCGCATCACGTTGATGGCGTTGACGTAGAACTCGCCGGAAATGCGGGCGGTGGCCTTGTCCTTGGCGAAGGTGATCATGCCGACGCCGGGGACCAGGTAGACCACCGCGTTCGGATCGCGGATGGCGGGCGAGTTGTCGTGCTTCGAACGCTCGTAGTAGGCGGTGTAGTCGGCGCGGTAGGCGGCGATCTGGTCGGCAAGGCCGCCGATCACCGCGTCGATATCCGGATTGGCGGGATCGAAGTCGATCACCAGCGGGCGGATCTTGGTGCGCAGGAAATGGTCGGGGCAGGAGGTGCCTAGGGCCGCCAGCGGGCGCAGGTTCTTCGAGTTGACGAATTCGAGGACGGCCGGGCTGTCGTCGAAGTGGCCGAGCTTGTAGCTGTCTTCGGAGATGAAGCCGCGGATTTTCGGCATCAGGCGAGCGGCGACCGCGCGCCTTGCATCAGCGTCGAGCGACTGGACCGCGGCACCGCCGAAGATGGTCTTGCCCTGGGTCTCGCGCTCGAACCACTCGATCGCTTGGTTGATGATGCCGATGGTGGTTTCGTAGCACTCTTTCGGCGTGTCGCCCCAGGTGAAGAGGCCGTGCGACTCGAGGATCACGCCCTTGGCGTTCGGGTTTTCGAGGCAGAACTTCTCAAGCCACAGGCCGAGTTCGAAGCCCGGCTTCTTCCATGGCAGCCAGCCGATGGTGTCGCCGAAGATCTGTTGCGTCAGCTCACGAGAGTTCTTCGAGGCGGCGATGGCGATGATCGCGTCGGGATGCATGTGATCGACATAGGGCCGGTTCACATAGGCATGGAGCGGCGTGTCGATCGAGGCGGCTCGCGGGTTGAGGTTGAAGGTGGCGTGGGGGAGGTACCCCACCATCTCGTCCTCGAACTCGACGCCGCGATAAAGGCCCTTCAGCGCCCGCAGCTTGTCCATGTAGAGCGTGGCGAAGCCATCGAGCTTGATCGAGGCGCTGTCCCCGCCCGAGCCCTTGACCCACAGCACTTCGACCATTTCGCCTGTCAGCGGGTCCTTCTGCATGATCTTGGAGGAGGTGTTGCCGCCGCCATAGTTGGTGACGCGCTTGTCCGAACCGAGGAGGTTGGAGCGGTAGACCAGGCGCTCCGGCTCGCTCATCGCAGCGGCCTTGGCATCGTCCCACAGGTTCGCAAGGCGCTTGGGCGCGGCAGTGGACATCGGCTCCTCCGGGGTCGTTGGCTGACGGTGTTGATTGTGCGGGACATGGCCACGAAGCTCCGGCACTGTCAATCAGAAACAATCACATTCGCGCAGCATGCCGGTGGAGTTCGCAGAAACGATCAGATCGTGATTGACAATGATCGGAAGGGCCACGTAGGAATGCGTCAGGGAGATAGCTGCATTGCATGAGACGGAACGCCACCGCGTAATAATGGCCGCCCTTCAGGCCCGGTCCTTCGTGACCGTGGCGGAGCTGTGCGAGGTCACCGGATCATCCGAAGCAACCATCCGGCGCGACATCGCCGCACTTCACGTACGGGCGCAGTTGCGGCGGGTGCGCGGTGGCGCCGAAGCGGTGAATCCACCGGAACAGTCGGCTCTCGTGGGCCGGCCCTTCGCTGTCAGCGAAACCATCAACATCGCGCAGAAGCGCGCAATTGCGCGGGCGGCCGCCGAGACGTGCCGCGATGGTGAGCCGATCATCATCAATGGCGGCACTACCACGTACCAGATGGTGCACCACCTCACCGGCAAGCGGCTGAGCGTCTTCACCAACAGCTTCGCCATCGCCGAATTCCTGATCCACAACTCGCGCAACAGCGTGGTCATTCCCGGTGGCACCATTTACCGCGAGCAGAACGTCATCCTGTCGCCCTTCGGGGGGGTGGTGGCGTCGCATTTCTACGCCAAGCGCATGTTCATCGGCTGCCAGGGCATCGGCGCCCATGGGCTGATGGAGGCGGACCCCATGATCGTGCAGTCCGAACTTGCCCTGATCGGGCAGGCGGACGAACTGATCGTGCTCGCCGACTCCTCCAAGTTTACCGGACGCTCGAGCCTCATCCTGTGCGGGCTCGACCGCATCGCCGCCGTCATCACCGACAGCGGCATCCGCGACGAAGACCGCCAGATGCTTGAAACGGCAGGGGTGCGGCTCATCGTGGCGGAAACCAACGCTCAGGCCCAACGAGAAACAACGGTGGCCTGAGATCATGACGACCAACAATTCCCAGGGAGGGAAAACCATGAAGCTTCTCAATCTGCTGGCTGCCACTTCGGCAGTCGCCGTGCTGATGGCCGCTCCGGCCGCAGCCCAGGACCAGACCCGCATCGCGCTGGTCGTGAAGTCGCTCGGCAACGGCTTCTTCGACGCCGCCAACAAGGGTGCCCAGGAAGCCGCAGCCGAACTCGGCGACGTTGAAGTGATCTACACCGGCCCCACCGCCGCCACTGCCGAAGCCCAGATCGAAGTGGTCAACTCGCTGATTGCCCAGCAGGTCGACGCCATCGCCATCTCCGCCAACGACCCGGACGCGCTGGTGCCGGTGCTGCAGCGTGCCATGCAGCGTGGCATCAAGGTCATCTCGTGGGACTCGGGCGTTGCGCCTGAAGGCCGCCAGCTGCACCTCAACCCGTCCGACACCAATCTGATCGGCGAGACCATCATCAAGCTCGCTGCCGACTACCTGCCGGATGGCGGCGACGTGGCGATCCTGTCGGCCGCCTCGACCGCGACCAACCAGAACGCCTGGATCGAAGCCGCCAAGGCTGCTCTTCCCGAGAAGTTCCCCAACATCAACCTCGTCTCGGTTGTGTATGGCGACGACGACTCGGTGAAGTCGACCGAGGAAGCCCGCGGCCTGATCGCGGCCTACCCGGACCTCGACGCCATCATCGCTCCGACCACCGTCGGCGTCGTGGCGGCGGCCCAGGTGGTCACCGATCAGAACCTGATCGGCAAAGTCAATGTCACCGGCCTCGCCCTGCCGAGCGAGTTCAAGCAGTTCATCGACAATGGTGCTTCCAAGGCCGTGGCGCTGTGGAACCCGATCGACCTCGGCTACTCGGCGGTGATGCTGGCCGACCAGCTGATCGACGGCGCCGAAGCGGCTCCGGGCGCGACCCTGTCGCTGGGCCGCGTGGGTGAAGTCACCCTCGACGACACCAACTCGGGCGCGATGGCTGCTCCCTTCCAGTTCGACGCCTCGAACATCGAAGAGTTCTCCAAGATCTACTGATCTTTTCTCACCTCTCCCCTCAGTGGAGAGGTCGACCCGAAGGGTCGGGTGAGGGGTTCACCCTCAAGGCTCCAGCCGAGAGACTGAAC
>JAEYXQ010000030.1 GCA_023431205.1 Pseudomonadota bacterium
ATCGCGACGTGGCTTGTAGGCTCCGCGCGGGGCATCGCCTGCGTCGCGGCGGGGACGGCCGGCACCGCCCTCGGCGTCACGGCGCGGCTTGTAGCCGGCACGGGGAGCATCGCCGGCGTCGCGGCGGGGACGAGCGGGACCACCCTCTGCGTCGCGGCGCGGCTTGTAGCCGCCACGGGGTGCATCGCCGGCATCGCGGCGGGGACGAGCGGGACCATCGCCACGCGGCTTGCCGAAGCCACGGCCGGGTGCGTCATCACGGTCGCGGCCGCCACGCCCGGCGGGCTTGCCCTGGTATTCCTCGGGCGCGCGCCCATCCTCGTCGAAGTGGATACGGCGGGGCGGTCCGGCGGGACGGCCATCGTCCCGGCCGCGGCCGCGCACAGGCGTGCTGCGCGGGGCGACGCGATCCCGCGGGCTGCGGACCGGACGCTGCTCGCGCTGCGCTTCCCATTCGTCGGGGGAGAGTTCGGCGTGATCGGTGAAGCGGAAGCGCTGGCGGTTGATCTCCACGGTGTTGGTGCCGCGCCCGGTCTTGCGGTCGCGCGTCGGCTTGCCCACCAGGGCCCGGTTGGGGTCGAGCTCGGGCATCTCGCTGTCGAAATCGACGTCGGCTGCATCGGCGAGCTTCTTGCCGAGCTGGTCGCGCAGCACCTTGGCGCGCACCGTCTCGATGCCGCCGACGGGGATGTCGTTGAGCTGGAACGGACCGTAGCTGACACGGATCAGGCGGTTGACCTCGAGGCCGAGGGCGCCGAGGACGTTCTTGACCTCGCGGTTCTTGCCTTCGCGCAGCGCCACCACCAGCCAGACATTGCTGCCCTGCTCGCGCTCGAGGGTGGCTTCGATGGGGCCATAGCGGACGCCCTCGACCTCGATGCCGTCCTTGAGCGTATCGAGCCGCGCCTGGATGATGCTGCCATGGGCACGCACGCGGTAGCGGCGGAGCCAGCCGGTGGCCGGCAGTTCCAGCACGCGCTTGAGGCCGCCATCATTGGTCAGGAGCAGCAGCCCTTCGGTATTGATGTCGAGCCGGCCGACGGTGACCACGCGCGGCAGGCCATGTTCGGCGAGCGCTTCAAAGATGGTGGGGCGGCCCTCGGGGTCCTTTTCGGTGACCACCAGCCCGGCGGGCTTGTGGTAGAGCCAGACGCGGGTGCCCTGGCGGGCAGCGAGCGGGGCGCCGTCGACTAGGATGGTGTCGCGCTCGGTGACGTTGAAGGCGGGCGTCATCACCTTCTTGCCGTTGACCACCACGCGGCCGGCGGTGATCCAGGTTTCGGCGTCGCGGCGGGAGCAGAGGCCGGAGCGGGCGATGACCTTGGCCAGGCGGTCGCCGGTATCGGGTTTGGCGGGAGAGGTGGACATTTGAGGATGATCTTTCGACATGCGGGACCCGGACGGGCGGCGCGGAAATGACGATGCGGCCGGACCAGCCGACCGCATCAGAATAGGTGTGGAGCCTCGGGCCTAGTTGGGCTTGTTGTCGAGGCCAAGTTCCTTGCCCAGCGAGCCGCTCTCGATCGGCCGTGAGCTGCTGCCACCACCCAGCCAGTTGCGCTGCGACTGGAGCGCCTTGCGGACGTCTTCGGGGCAGCGCTGGTCGTTCACCGAAACCAGTTCGCCATTGGGCGTGCGGCAGACGAGTTCGGCATCGCCGACGCGGGTGAAGTATTCGTCGGGCGGCAGATAGAGCGGACGGCTGGTATTGGCGGTCACCGTCATGTTGGCGGCCTGCATGCGGGCCGTCAGCATCTTGGCCTCGGCCTCGGTCAGCGGGCGACCGGAGAGCGAGCGCAGATCCACCACCTTGGCGTTGCGCAGGCGCTGCAGGTCGGCCTCGGTGAGGCCGCTGGTATCGATCTGCACCGTGTCGCTGTTGGCCGGCAGCTGGGCGGCGGCGACCTGAGTGGTCGGCTGCGGCAGAGCCTGGCCGCTGGCGGGCAGGACCAATGGGGCACGAGCCGTGGTCGGCTCTTCCTTTTCGACAGCGCCGGGAATCAGGCCGACGCCGGCCGCGGTCGGCTTCAGCACTTCGCGCTCGAAAGTCCCGATATCGGTCATGGCGTTGGTGCCTTCCACCGTGGTGCAGGCGCCGAGGCCAATGGCCAGCACAATGCCCAACGAGGCTACACCCACCCGGGCAAGGCCGGCGCGGGCACGCTGCCCGATCAAACCACTCAGCATGTAACGTCCTTCGCGATATCGCGGCGCTTATAGACCATTCTGCCGGCTAAAACCAGATTGCGGCAGCACCATGTTGTGGCGCTTCACGCCTGCTTGGGCCGGGCCCGGCCAAGCCCTAGTGCATCGAGCAGCAACAGGATGACGCCGAAGGTGATGGCCACATCGGCCAGATTGAAAATGTAGAACGACCACTGCCCCCAATGGAAGTGGAAGAAGTCAGCCACGGCGCCATAGAGCAGGCGGTCCAGCGCATTGGAGAGGGCGCCGCCGACGGCAAGCGCCAGCCCCAGCCGAACCAGCAGCACGTTGGTGCGTGTCCACCAGACAGAGAGCGCAATGATGGCCACCGCCATGATCAGCCCCAGCGCCCAGACCGGCAGGCCACCGAGCAGGCCATAGGAAATGCCGGTGTTCCAGACCAGCACGTAGTCGAGGAAGTCGGTGACGCGGAGGAACTCACCGCCGCGCCAGCCGGTCATGTTGACCGGAACGAAGATGGCAAAGACCTCAACGCATCGATCCTGACCGATGCCGATGCAATCGGCGGCAATGTGGAAGTGCTTCTGGGCCCGATCGATGCCGAAGGCGAATATGCCGGCCATGAGCGACACCAGCACGGATGGGTCGCGCAGCGATGCTCTGGTCATGTTGGGCCCCCTAGTCTCAATCCGCTTCTAGGGGAGCGAAGCGCGGAGTGGCAAGGGCTCACTGCTGGAAGCCTGTGGGTGCGGCCACCCCCACCCTTGGTCCCTCCCCACAAGGGGGAGGGAGACGATGAACACCGGCACCGAGGCCCCTGCGCCTCCCTCCCCTCGATGGGGAGGGAATGAGGGTGGGGTGGGGCCACGCGTACCCAGCTGGAGTGAGCTACAGCCCCGCCTCTGCCCGCTCACGGAGCGCCTGGGCGTCGCGGAGGGTCACGTCGGGGAAATCGGGGTCGGTGCCGACTTCGGGCAGGACCTTCCACGAGCGGGCGCAGCGCTTGCCTTCGGCCGGTGCGGGCACCACCGCGACACCGGGAACCTCGGCCAGCGTAAACGCGCCCATCGGCAGTTCGCCGGCAGTTTCAACGCTGATCGCAGAGGTGATCGCCACTTCGGCCATGTCCACGCCCTCGATGGCGGCAGCGAGCCGCTCGTCGGTGATGGTGACGCGCGGCGCCGCTTCCAGCGAGGAGCCGATGCGCTTTTCGCGGCGCTCGATCTCGAGGGCGCCGGTGATGACGCGGCGGACGGCCTTGATGCGGTCCCATCGCTCCTCCAGTTCCGGATCGAGCCAGTCGGCCGGAACGTCGGGGAAGAGGCGCAGGTGCACGCTCGACCCGGCCTCGGGGTGACGCTCGAGCCAGCACTCTTCCATGGTGAACACCAGGATGGGCGCCAGCCAGGCGGTGAGGCAATCGAACAGGTGGTTTAGCACCGTCAGCGCCGCGCGGCGACGAACCGAGGAGATCGGGTCGCAGTAAAGCGCGTCCTTGCGGATGTCGAAATAGAACGCCGACAGCTCGATGTTCATGAAGTTGGTGAGGAGCGTGACCACGCGGCGGTAGTCGAACTCCCCGTAGGCGGCGCGAACGCCCTGGTCGAGCTCGGCGAGGCGATGCAGCATCAGCCGCTCGAGCTCGGGCATGTCGGCGAAGGCGACCTCGTCTTCGGCGCGGTAGTGGGCGAGGTTGCCGAGCAGCCAGCGCAGGGTGTTGCGCAGCTTGCGGTACGAATCGACCGTGGTCTGGATGATCTCCTTGCCGAGGCGCAGGTCTTCCGCATAGTCGGACGAAGCGACCCAGAGGCGCAGAATATCGGCGCCGTACTGCTTGATGATCTCCTGCGGGGCAACGACGTTGCCCAGCGACTTCGACATCTTGCGGCCTTCGCCATCCATGGTGAAGCCATGGGTGAGCACGCTGTCATAGGGCGCGTGGCCGTTGGTGGCGGCGGATTCCAGCAGCGAGGAGTGGAACCAGCCGCGGTGCTGGTCGGAGCCCTCGAGATACATCGAGGCCGGGAATTTGAGGTGCGGCCACTTCTGCTTGTTGCGCAGGACGAAGGCGTGGGTGGAGCCGGAATCGAACCACACATCGAGGATGTCGGTGACCATCTCGTAGTCGGCGGCGCGGTACTCGTCGCCGAGATAGCGCTCGGCGGCACCGGGCTTGTACCAGGCGTCTGCGCCTTCTTCCTCGAAGCTCTGGGCGATGCGGTGGTTGACCTGCTCGTCCTTGAGGATCTCGCCGGTCTCCCGGTGCACGAACACGGTGATCGGCACGCCCCAGGCGCGCTGGCGCGACAGCACCCAGTCCGGGCGCTCGGCGATCATCGAGCGCAGCCGGTTCTGCCCGGCGGCGGGATAGAACCTGGTGGCGTCGATGGCGCGAAGGGCGCGGGTGCGCAGGGTGTCGCCTGCAGCGCCGCCGATCGGGCGGTCCATATAGACGAACCACTGCGGGGTGTTGCGGTAGATCACCGGCTTCTTGGAGCGCCAGGAATGCGGGTACTGGTGCTTGATGCGGCCGCGGGCGAAGAGTTTGTTAGCCTCAATCAGAGCGGTTATCACCCGCTGGTTGGCGTCGCCCTTCTTGCCGGCATCATCGATGACGCGCGCACCTTCGAATCCCGGAGCGTCCTTGGTGTAGAAGCCGGCGTCGTCGACGGTGAAGGGGATACGGGTGTCGATGCCGCGCTCGGTGAGCTGGCGGCCGTTAGACATCCACACGTCGAAGTCGTCGAGGCCGTGGCTCGGCGCGGTATGCACGAAGCCGGTGCCGGCGTCGTCGGTGACGTGTTCGCCATCAAGGAGCGGAACGTCGAATTCGTAGCCCCCAGCGAAGCCGCGCAACGGATGATGACAAAATACGAGCTCAAACAGCTTGGACCCGGGCCCAAGTGCGAGCACCTGCTTTAGCTTGACCTTCGCCTTCTCGGCTGCGGCATCCGCTAGCGAGCTAGCCAGTATCAGTTTCTCACCTGGCTGAGGTCCGAAGTCGTTGACCGCTTCCGCTACCTCGTAAACCGAGTAGTTGATCTTGCTAGAATAACTAACTGCCCGGTTGGCGGGGATGGTCCACGGGGTAGTGGTCCAGATCACAACCGCTGCGTCCCGCAGCTTTTCCACAATCTGCTGATCTACGTTGGGACGGCCCACCAACGCATCAACTAAAACCGGGAACTTCACCCAGATCGCGTCGGATTCGTAGTCCTGGTACTCGATCTCGGCTTCGGCCAGCGCCGTGCGTTCGACGACCGACCACATTACGGGCTTGGAGCCGCGATAGAGCTGGCCGGAAGTCGCGACCTTCATCAGTTCGCGGGCGATCTGGGCTTCGGCGTCGAAGCTCATGGTGAGATAGGGGTTGTCCCACTCGCCGAGCACACCGAGGCGCTTGAACTCCTCGCGCTGGATGTCGACCCATTGGCTGGCAAAGGCGCGGCACTCCTCGCGGAATTCGACGACCGGGACCTCGTTCTTGTCCTTGCCCTTGGCCCGGTACTGCTCCTCGATCTTCCACTCGATCGGCAGGCCGTGGCAGTCCCAGCCCGGCACATAGGCCGAGTTGTAGCCCAGCATCTGCATCGAGCGGGACACCAGGTCCTTCAGCGTCTTGTTGAGCGCGTGGCCGATATGGATGTTGCCGTTGGCGTAGGGCGGGCCGTCATGCAGCGTGAACAGCGGACGGTCCTTGGCCTGTTCGCGCTGGAGGCCATAGAGGTCCATGTCTTCCCAGCGCTTCAGCCAGTCCGGCTCGCGCTGCGGCAGGCCGGCGCGCATGGGGAAGTTCGTCTCGGGCAGGAACAGCGTCGAGGAATAGTCGGTCTCGGCGCTCACGGCGGTATCGGTCATCGCACGGCAATCGGGATGGGGGAGGTTGGCGGCCTTTTAGCAAGGCAAGGCG
>JAEYXQ010000063.1 GCA_023431205.1 Pseudomonadota bacterium
CGGTGGCGCGGGTCGATCCGGGTGGTTCACCCGGCGAGCTTCAGCCCAGTCCGCCAGCGCCCGCAGGCGCCAGTGTTGCGCGTGTTCCACGCCCCTCCGTCTGCCTGAAGCGGGTCTGCCCATGACACACAGCGCCTGAGTGTCCGCGCGGCCCAGCCGCCTGCCGTCTCGCGGTGCCCCCGGCACCCCCCATCCACCACCCATCCCAAAGGAGTGTTCGAACCAGATGAACAAGTCCGTCGCCCTTGCGCTCGGCGCCCTCTTGGCCGCCAGCCCCGTCCTCGCCCAGGAGGAGCCGGTCCTCAACGTCTACAACTGGTCCGACTACATTGCCGAGGACACCATCGCCAATTTCGAGGCGGAGACCGGCATCACCGTCAACTACGACGTCTATGACAGCAACGAGATCGTCGACGCCAAGCTGCTGGCCGGCAATTCCGGCTACGACATCGTCGTGCCGAGCGGCAACTTCCTCGAGCGCCAGATCAAGTTCGGCCTGATCCTCCCGCTCGACAAATCCAAGCTCACCAATCTCGGCAATCTCGACCCCAACGTCATGGCCACCGCCGCCGGACAGGATCCGGACAACGCCCATGGCGTGCCCTACATGATCAACACCATCGGCCTCGGCTACAATGTCGCCAAGGTCGAGGCGGCTCTCGGTGCCGATGCTCCCATCGACAGCTGGGACCTGCTGTTCAACCCCGACATTGTCTCCAAGCTCGCATCCTGCGGCGTGACCGTCCTCGACAGCCCCACCGAAGTGGTCGGCATCGCCCTCCACTATCTCGGGCTCGACCCGAACTCGGAGAGCCCGGAAGACCTTGCGAAGGCCGAGGAGCTGCTCAACTCCATCAAGCCGCATATCCGCTACTTCCACTCCTCGCAGTACATCGATGACCTGGGCAATGGCGAAGTCTGCCTGTCGCTCGGCTATTCGGGCGACGTGTTCATCGCCAGCGATGCTGCCGCCGAAGCCGGCCAGGGCGTCGAGGTCAACTACCTGATCCCCAAGGAAGGTGCGGCAACGCTGTTCGACTTCCTCGCTATTCCGGCCGATGCCCCGCATCCGGAAAACGCCCACAAGTTCATCGACTACATCCTGCGCCCGGAAGTCGTGGCCGAGATCACCAACTACGTGTTCTACGCCAACCCCAACCTGCCGGCGCTCGAGTTCGTCGATGAGGAAGTGAAGTCCAACCCGGGCATCTACCCGCCGGCCGAGACGGTGGAGCAGGCCTTCGTGATGCGGGCGCACGCGCCCGAATTCGAAGAGGTCTTGACCCGCACCTGGACCCGCATCAAAACCGGCCAGTAAGACCTACCGAAAGGGGCGGCCCGGCGGCCGCCCCTTCAGCCTTTCAAGAGTCCCGCCCATGGCCAAGAAGCCGCAGCTCGCGATCGACACCCGCCCATGGCGCGACTCCGCTGCCAAGCCGTTCGTCCGCATCCGGAACGTCACCAAGAAATTCGGGGACGTGTTCGCCGTTTCCGATGTGTCGCTCGATATCTACCGTTCCGAGCTGTTCTGCCTGCTGGGCGGGTCGGGCTCCGGCAAGTCGACGCTCCTGCGCATGCTCGCCGGCTTCGAGCAGCCCACCAGCGGCACCATCGAGATCGACGGCCAGGACATGACCGACACGCCGCCCTACCAGCGGCCGGTCAACATGATGTTCCAGAGCTACGCACTGTTCCCGCACATGAGCGTCGAGCAGAACATCGCCTATGGCCTCAAGCGCGACCACCTGCCCAAGGGCGAGATCGCCGACCGCGTTGCCGAACTGCTGGCCCTGGTCAAGCTCCAGGACTACGGCAAGCGCCGTCCCCATCAGCTCTCAGGCGGTCAGCGCCAGCGCGTCGCGCTCGCCCGCTCGCTCGCCAAGCGCCCCAAGCTCCTGCTGCTCGACGAACCGCTCGGCGCGCTCGACAAGAAGCTGCGCGAGGAAACCCAGTTCGAGCTGGTCAAGATCCAGGAATCGCTCGGCGTCACCTTCATCGTCGTCACCCACGACCAGGAAGAGGCGATGACGCTGGCCACCCGCATCGGGGTGATGAACCAGGGCGAGATCGCCATGATCGGCGAGCCCACCGACATCTACGAATTCCCCAATTCCCGGTTCGTCGCCAATTTCATCGGCTCGGCCAACATGGTGGAAGGCATCGTCACCGAGGACGAGCCGGACCATGTGCGCATCCGTTCGAGCGAACTCGGCTGCGACATCTATGTCGGCCACGGCGTCGACTGCGCCCCCGACCAGCTCCTGTGGTGGGCCGTCCGTCCCGAAAAGATGCACCTCAGCCGCGAACGGCCGGCAGACACGTTCGGCGCCAACGTCACCAAGGGCGTGGTCGAGGAAATCGCCTATCTCGGCGATATCTCGCTCTACCAGGTGCTGCTCGAAAGCGGCAAACGCATCCGCGTCAGCCAGACCAATTCGGTGCGCGGCAACCCCGATGCCATCACCTGGGAAGAGCAGGTCTACGTCTCCTGGGACGACAACGCCGGCTCGGTGCTGACGGTATGATGGGCATCGTCCCCTCATCCGCCTTTCGGGCACCTTCTCCCGCAAGGGGAGAAGGGGGGCTCCGTGCCGCCCGGAACGCCGCGCTCCCCCTCGCCCCTTGCGGGAGAGGGTGGATCGCGCGTAGCGCGAGACGGGTGAGGGGCTCTGTCCAGGCATCCTATGCGAGGTGCGTCCCATGACCACCCACGACCCCACCATCCCCCCGCCGCGGCGGCTCAAGCCCTGGCGCGCGGTGGAAAAGCGCCTCGCCAAGGTCGGCATTTCCGGGCGCATGCTGGTGCTGGCGGCGCCGGTGCTGTGGCTCCTGGTCTTCTTCGTCGTGCCGCTGGCGGTGGTGTTCGGCATTTCGCTCGCCACCAAGCAATTCGGGCGCCCGCCCTATTCGCCGCTCCTCACCACCACCGAGGAAGGCACGGTGCAGCTCACCCTGCACCTGTCCAACTACATCCGGCTGTTCACCGACAACCTCTATGTTGCGGCCTATCTCAGCTCGATCCGCATCGCCTTCGTGTCGACCATCATCACGCTCCTGATCGGCTACCCGATGGCCTATGCCATCGCCCGGGCCCCGGAGCAGTGGCGCAACATCCTCCTGATGCTGGTGATCCTGCCGTTCTTCACCTCGTTCCTCTTGCGCGTTTACGCGCTGACCGGGTTCATGCGCGGCAATGGCGTCATCAACCAGGTGCTGGGCCTGTTCGGCATCGAGC
>JAEYXQ010000086.1 GCA_023431205.1 Pseudomonadota bacterium
CACCCGCGCGTTCTTGGAGTTCATCGCAGCCACGTCCAGCTTGGTCGGGTTCTGCGCTTCATGGGGATGCTCGGCACCGGCATAGACGCGGAGGTTCCGCAGCTGCGCACGGGTCAGCGGACCACCCGGCATCATGCGGCGGACGGCGTTCTCGAGCACGCGCTCGGGGAAGCGGCCCTCCAGCAGCTGGCGCGCGGTGCGATCCTTGATGCCGCCCGGATAGCCGGTGTGCCAGTAGAAGCGGTGCTGGTCGAGCTTGCGGCCCGTCAGCTTCACCTTGCCGGCGTTGATGACGATGATGTTGTCACCCATGTCCATGTGGGGGGTGAAGGTGGCCTTGTGCTTGCCACGCAGGCGGGAAGCGATGATCGAGGCGACGCGACCCACGACGAGGCCTTCGGCGTCGATCAGGATCCACTTCTTTTCGATCTCGCTCGGTTTCGCCGAGTAAGTGCTCATTGCTAAATTCCCAAGATTTCCGGGGCTCGCGCGCCTTCGGCAAGTGCCAAGAGCGGCGGTTCGGCCGGTCGTGTACGGGTGATTTGCCCGTCCGTCAAGCGTCTACATTTTCGCCTGCAAAATCAGCGACTTACAGGAGCGGTATTATAATACCGTCACGCTCGGACCCGCCGGAGATCGGCGATGTACCCCGCGGTCGTGCCGGCCAGCATGAAGGCCAGCGACTGGTGACCGACGGCAAGGCTGATCGGCACACTCATCAGCAGCGTGGCAATGCCGAGACCGACCTGCAGAAACACCAGCACGCCCAGAAGCGGAAGCCATGCGTGCACGCCACCGAAACCGCCGTCGCGGGAGCGGCGCCAGATCAGGTAGGCGACATAGGCCACGATGCCATAGGCGATGGTGCGGTGGATGAACTGAACCGTCAGGGCGTTCTCGAAGAAGTTGCGCCAGCCCGGCTCCATCACCATCAGGCCCTTGGGGATGATGGCTCCATCCATCAACGGCCAGGTCTGGTAACCCATGCCGGCATCCAGACCCGCGACGAACCCGCCGGCGGCGATCTGGAGGATCACCGCAAGCAACAGGATGACGGCCGCCGCGATCTGCCGCCCGCTGACGCGGCCAAGCACCCTGCCCGGCTCCAGCGACCGTGCGACATACAAAAGGGCAATGAACAGGATCGACGCGGCGGTCAGATGGGCGGCCAGCCGGTATTGCGACACCGAGGTGAGCTCGCTCAGCCCCGAGGTCACCATCCACCAGCCCAGGAAGCCCTGGAAACCGCCGAGGATGAAGAGGACGAACAGCGGCACCGCCAGATCGCGCGATAGGCGCTTCTGGAGCAGGAAGACGGCAAACGGTACCAGGAAGAGCACCCCCAGCGCCCGGGCGATCAGCCGGTGGAACCACTCCCAGAAGAAGATGAACTTGAAGTCGTCGAGACTCATCCAGGAGTGAACGACGCTGTACTGCGGTATCTGCTTGTAGGCCTCGAACTCGGCGTCCCAGTCCGCCTGGCTGAGAGGGGGAATGACCCCCGAGACGGGCTTCCAGCTGGTGATGGACAGTCCGGACTCCGTCAGCCGGGTGATGCCGCCGACGACCACGATCAGCAGCACGAAGGCAGCGAGCCCGTAAAGCCAGATGCGGACAGGCCGCAGACGGTCTCCCGCCAGGCGTTCATGACTCACTGCGGCATTTTGGGCGATCGTCAAGGCGCTGTTCCCGGTATCGAAGAAGGCAGCGGAGTGGTAAGCCCGCACCATTCCACCCGCAAGAGACCCCCTTGTCGCAGATGAACCAGCGTCACCGCAAATTGATCGGCGCCCTGCTGCTCCCCGCATCGGTGGTATTCTGGGTGACCCTGTCGACGGCCATCTACCTGGTGCTGCCCGAAGGACTGCCGTGGTGGGTGCTGATCATCTTCTTTGCCATTGCGGGAATGGGCTGGTTTCTGCCGGCGGCGGTGATCATTCGCTGGATGCTGAAGCCGCAGGCGTGAGTGTCAGCCGGTCAGGCGCCCAAGGGCCGAGAAGATCGCTCCAGTGGCAAAAACATCGACATAGCGGAGGTTCTGGAAGTAGCCGTTGAGCGAAACCCGCGGCAGCGCGTGCAGCGACTGCAGGTGGCGCGCATAAAGTCCGCCAGGGCGCGTGGTCACCGCTGTGCGGAAACCCAAGTCCTGCGCCAGCCGGAATTCACGCTCCCCCGCTGAAAGCGGCCCGCCGAGCGGATAGGAGAAGTGCGTCGGCCGGAGGCCGAGTTGCTGATGGATGACCTCCACCGACTCGGCCATTTCGCTCCGGGCCTCCGCCTCAGGGAGCTTGGCCAACTCGTAGTGGCGGACGGTGTGCGCGCCGATGGTGCACAGCGGATCCGCCGCCATCGTCGCGAGCTCGTCCCAGTTCATGATCAGTTCGCGGCATTGGGCCGCCAGATCATAGCCGTGAAGGCCGGCAATGCTGCGCACGAGTTCGACCCGCCGGGGCTCGGGCATCTTACGCATCCGCCAATAGAGCGTGTCGAAGGCCGCCTGCTTCTCCGCCAGGGTCGCGGTAGCAAGCGTGGCCTCTCCGGCAGGCAGACGGACCGCGTCATGAGCGGCAATGATGTCCTCGATCGCCTGCCACCAGATCTCGCCGCTGGCGTCGACCAGGCCAGTCGGAACATAGAGGGTGAACGGCGCCTCGTGCCGCTGCAGGATCGGCAGCGCATGCACCAGGTTGTCGCGGTAGCCATCGTCGAAGGTCAGCACCACAAAGCGCCGGCCAGCCCTGGGTGCCGCGAGGCGCTCGAGCGCTTCATCGAGCGTGATGATGTCGACGTCGAGCTCCCTTACCCGCTCGAGGACGTAGTCGAGGAAGTCCGGCTGGATTTGCAGGATGGCGTTCGGCGAGAACGGAGGCGGCGGCTCGGGCAGCACCCGATGCAGGGTGAAGATCACCCCGCGCGAGGCCGACAGCTGCCGGATCAGGCCTGGCAGGCGAGACAGCCACAAGGCTTCGAATGTCGCCCGGATGAGCGAGTATTTGAGCGACATGCTCAGGCAGCGACCTGCGCCGGTGGAGCCACGATCTCGACGGCATCGAAGCCCACGTCGCGCAGTCCCTCACGGGCGGTGACCAGCGAGGCGACGTCCTCTGAGGTGGTCGGCACCAGCACCAGGCGACCGCCGAGCTCGGCCAGCACCGAGAGCGGCGTTCCGGGCCCAAGCACTCCGGTGTTGACGATGACGACTTCGTAGATGTCGCCAAGCGCCTCGACCAGGGTGAGCGGGCGGGTGTTGTTGATGTCCAGCGCCGCCAGCCTGCCCCAGGGCACTTCGGCAAAGCTGTTGTCGGCAGACTTGTGGACCACGTCACCGAAGCTGGCGGCGCCACGGGCCAGGTCGGTCAGCCCCGGTTCCTCACCACGCCGCGCGCTGCCGGCATCGACCAGGGCAACACTGAGGCCGCGGGCCAGCGCATCGGTGCTGAGCGCCTCGGCGAGCCGTTCCACCGTATCGTGCGCGCCGGCACCCGCCAGCATCAGCAGATGGGTGCGGCCGAGGACGAGGTCGGCGGAGAGCTGAGTGGCCGAGAGCAGCCCGGCAGTAAGAGCAGCTGCGGCGTTCGGCTCAACTTCCGGCTTTTCGTTGGACTCGTAGGGCGTGTCGTCGGCAAGCACGGCCAGCACAGCCTCGGCGGCTGCCTGCGGCTCCGGCTGGTCCTCGGCGGGAGCATCGGCGGGGCCGCCTTCCCATTCAGCGGCGACTTCGGCGGTTGCGGCCGGGTACTCTTCCGGCGCGACATCGACCACTTCGACAGGCTCCTGCCACTGCGGTTCGGTCTCATCTGCGGCGAAGGGAGCTTCCTCGAGTTCGTCCTGCGGGCGCTGGTAGCCGCCTCCGCTGACGACTGCGCGACCCGACATCAGTTCACCGAAGATCACGGCCCCAATCTGCACCGCGATCGACACAAAGCCCACGGCGGCCAGGATCAGCCCGGTCTTGGGAGAGGCCGGCACCACCGAAGGAGCCGCGACGCTGACGACCTGCACGTCCGGCAGGGTGGAACTGGTCTCGGTGCGCGAGTTGGCCTCGTTGTAACGCAGCAGGTAGCTCTCCAGCAGGTCGCGCTGCGCCTTGGCCTCGCGCTCGAGGCTGTCGAGGGTGACGTTGTCCGTGGTGGCGGTGGATGCGGAGGCCTTGAGCGCATTCAACTGGTCCCGCAGCGAGGCTTCGGTGCCCGCCTCGACCTCGGCTTCTGCCTCGATCGCATCGGCAATGCGCCGGGCCTCGGCGTTGATCTGGGTGGTGAGTTCGCCGATCTGGGCCGTCAGCGCGCGCATGGCGGGGTGGTTGGGCAAGAGGGTCGCCGACCGCTGCGCCATATCGGCCTGCAGCTGCGCCTTCTGCTGGGACAGCTGCTGGATCGAAACGTAATCACGGATGCCCGGAATGCCTTCCACCGACTCGCCCTGCTGCAGCAAGCCGCGGATGAGGCTGGCCCGCGACAACGCCGTGGTGCGCCGCTCCTGGGCGGCATTGATCTGGCTGGCGAGCGTGGAGAGCTGCTGGTCCAGCAAGGTGGTGTTGTTTCCGCCCACATAGAGGTCGTTGGCGACCTTGAAGTCGGCAACTGCCGTTTCCGCCTCGACGACCACGACTCGCAGGCGATCGATCTCCTCGGCCAGCCATTGAGAGGCGCGGGCGGTGTCGTTCAGCGACAGTTCGGCGCGGCGCTCGACATGAGCATTCGCCAGCGCGTTGGCGATACGAGCCGCCAGATCCGGATCGGTCGACATCACCCCGACCGAGATGATGCGCGAATCGCGCTCCTGCGCCACATTCAGGCGGGCATAGAGGTTGTTGAGGACGGTCTCGTCGAGATTGGTGGCACCGCCCCGCCCGAGCAGGCGCCCGAGGGTAGCGAACGGCGACAGGCTGCCATCCCCGACGCCGTTGAATTCCGGAACGTCGCGCAGGTCCAGCTCATCAATGACCCGCATCAGAGTATCGCGGGAGCGAAGCAATTCGATCTGGCTCGACACCACGCCGGTTTCAGCCCCGGTGATGGTGGGCGCCTGCTCGTTGGCCGAGCGGACATAAACATTGCTGCGCGGCTCGACCAGGATCGACGCCGAGGATTCATAAAGACGCGGCATGAACAGCAGGATCACATACGTGATCACCAGCAGCAGCACCGTGACCACCGCGATGCGCGGCAGCCGCCGGGTCAGCGCCGACAGCATGGCACCGACGTCAATATGCTCTTCCCTTGCGACCGACTCGAATGCCACCGGCGACTCCCGCGCTTGCGGAGAGACTATCCGGCTGTCGTGGTAAGCATTCCGTTAAAACCCATTGCGCCGCGCAAAGACGAAGTGCGGCTCGGAAGCAGTTTATTAACCATGCAGCGCCGACATTGATCCCGGAGAAACCCCGCGAGAGTCGCATGCGCCGCTTGCTGCCTGTTCTGACCCTGGCCCTGCTCCTGTCGGGCTGCGCCACCCGGCCGGCCACCTACACGGTGGACACGCAGGGCCCATACGAACTCGACACTGGCGATGTGGTGCGGGTCACCGTCTACGGGGACGCGGAGTTGAGTTCGACCTACCGGATCGATGATTCCGGCTCGATCGCCTTTCCGCTGGTGGGGCCCGTGCCAGTCCGCGGCACCACTTCCAATGGTGCAGCAGCACGCCTCGCCGCAGCGCTGGCCAATGGGTATATGCGCAATCCCGACGTTGCGGTGGAGATCGCCGAGTCCCGGCCCTTCTTCATCCAGGGAGAAGTCGGCAACGCCGGACAGTTTCCCTATGTCTACGGCATGACGGTGCGCGCAGCCATCGCGACGGCGGGTGGCTTCAGCGATACCGCCGACCGCAACCGCGCCGTGCTCTACCGCCGCCAGGGCAGCCAGATGGTCAAGTCCACTGTCGACCTCGACCAGCCGATCCGCCCCGGCGACACCATCGTCATCCTCGAACGCTGGTTCTGATCGCGCATGGCTGACCGGCCGATGCGCGTTCTACAGGTGATGCGTGCGCCGGTGGGCGGGCTGTTCCGCCACGTCGCCGACCTCACGCGCGGCCTGGCTGCGAAGGGTCATGACGTCGGCCTCGTCGTCGACACACTCGCCAGCGATGGGCAGACCGAAGCACGGCTGGCGGAGTTGAACCAGCACGCCAGGCTTGGGATTCACCGGCTTGCCATGCCTCGCCTTTTTGGCGTTGCGGACCTGACGACGACCCTGGCGGTGCGCGGACTCGCGCGTCGGCTCGATGCCGACATCCTCCACGGTCACGGCGCCAAGGGCGGCTTCTACGCCCGGCTGGCACGCTTCGCGGGAGCCCGGGGCCAGGTGTTCTACACCCCGCATGGCGGGGTGCTGCACTTCTCGGCAGCGTCGCGATCCGGGCGCCTGTTTCACGCCCTCGAGCGGCAGCTGATGCGGCAAACCTCCGCCATCCTGTTCGAAAGCAGCTTCGCCGAATCCACCTATGCGCGGCTGATCGGCACTCCCCGCTGCCCCACTCGCGTGATCCACAACGGGTTGCGGCCGGAGGAATTCGAACCGGTTCTGCCCATGCCGGACGCTGCCGATTTCGTCTTCGTCGGGGAACTGCGGCTGCTCAAGGGGATCATCCCGCTGGTCGAGGCGCTTGCCACGGTGCACCGTCCTGATGGGTCCCCCGGGACGCTGGTCATGGCCGGCGACGGGCCCGACAGGGCCACGCTGGAGCAGCGGATCGCCGCACTCGGCCTGAGTGATCGTGTGGTGCTTGCCGGAGCGCAGCCGGCACGGGCGATGTTTGCCCGCGGGCGCGTCGTCGTCGTGCCATCCTTTGCCGAGTCCCTGCCCTATGTCGTGCTGGAAGCCGCCGCAGCCGGGCTGCCGGTGATCGCAACCCACGTCGGCGGCGTGCCCGAGATCTTCGGCCCTGAGTCCGACCGGCTCGTCGCACCGGGCGAGGCGCCGGCATTGGCCACAGCCATGCAGGCGGCGGTGAATGACCTTGGGGGATACGGCGCCGCCGCCGCCCGCTTGCGCGATCGGGTTCTCGAGGAGTTCGCCGTCGGTCCGATGGTCGACAGCATCGAACAGGCCTACCGGAGCGCAATGCGCGCAAGTCGATAACGGCGTTTCATCTAGTCTTAAGCGTAAGTGGTGCAGGATGCCGGCGAGAGGGACCAGCAATCGCAATGTACCGCGTCGACCCCAAGCAGGCCGTTGAGCAACACGCCACGCGCGCCACTGCGGTGCGCGAGGGAGTGACACTTTCCCCGCAGGCCGAGGCCGTGATCGCCAGGCCGGTGGAGGCACGGCTTTCCGGGCCCGTCATCACCGGCGTTGCCCAGGCGATCGAAGCGGGGCTCCTGGCGCTGCTCGGCTACACGATCTACGAAGTTTACGTCCATCCCGACCAGCCGACGCTCTACATCCCGATCATTCTGGCCGCGAGCCTCCTGGCCAACGTCCTCTTCAACGTCTCGGGGGCGCACCGGATTGCGGCCTATCGCACCGGCCTCAGCCAGTTCGTGCGGGCTCTTGCCGCCTGGAGCATCGTCATGCTGGTGCTGCTGGCCGGGCTGTTCTTCTTCAAGGCCGGTGACGAGCTGTCGCGGGTCTGGGTTGCCGGCTGGTTCGCCGGCGGCGCCCTGCTGCTGATCGCCTTCCGGACTGCGCTCAGGACCCTGGTCTGGAACTGGACCAACAAGGGCCAGCTTCGCCGCCGCACCGCCATCGTGGGAGGCGGCAAGGACGCCGAGGTGCTGATCCGGCGCATGGAAGCTTCCGCCAGCAATGACATCGAACTGCTGGGCCTGTTCGATGACCGGGTCGACGAGCGCTCACCTGACCGGGTGGCCGGCTACACCAAGCTCGGCACGGTGTCGGACCTGATCGAGTTCGCCCGCCGCACCCCTGTCGACCTTGTCATCGTGTCGATGCCGTTGTCCGCCGAGAAGCGGGTTCTCGCCATGCTGACCCAGCTCTGGGTGCTGCCGGTGGACATCCGCCTCTCCGCCCATATGAGCCAGCTGAAGTTCACCGACCGAGCCTATTCCTATGTCGGGGACGTCGCCGTGTTCGACATGGCCGACCGGCCCATCTCGGACTGGAACCTGGTCTTCAAGTGGATCTTCGACAAGGTCGTTGCGCTGTCGGCGCTGGTCCTCCTGTCGCCGATCATGGTGCTGACGGCACTCGCCATCAAGCTCGAGAGCAAGGGCCCCGTGCTGTTCATCCAGCACCGGCACGGCTTCAACAACGAGCTGATCCGCATCTACAAATTCCGCTCGATGCGCACCGACATGCTGGACGCCTCGGCCGCCAGGCTGGTGACCAAGAACGACCCGCGCGTCACCCGCGTCGGCCGCTTCATCCGCAAGACCTCGATCGACGAACTCCCCCAGCTGTTCAACGTCCTCAAGGGCGAACTTTCGATCGTGGGGCCGCGTCCGCACGCCTTGCAGGCCAAGGCCGACAACAAGCTCTACTACGAGGCCGTGGAAGGCTATTTCGCCCGTCACCGGGTGAAGCCGGGCATGACCGGCTGGGCGCAGATCAACGGCTGGCGCGGCGAGACCGACACGCTGGACAAGATCATGCAGCGGGTGAACCACGACCTCTACTACATCGAGAACTGGTCCATCCTGCTCGACATCTACATCGTGCTTATGACGCCGATCCGGCTGCTGAACTCAGAAAACGCGTACTGACGTCATGCCCGGTCCCGGCTCACACGCAAGACGGGGTTTGCTGCCGATCGTTGTCCTCGGGGGGCTGGCGGCGATATCGATGCCCGCACAGGGGCAAACGGATCTTTGCGTCGAGTGCATCACCATCCGCGTCGGACCGCCCACCGTAGTCCGCGGGCCGTTTCCTGACGAACTCGATACCCCCTTCACCGGCCTGCGGCTCGCCGACGGCACGTTCCGCGGCTTCACCGCCAACGGCGCGACGTACGCCGTCGATGGGCGCGACGCGGGGGACATGGGCGGCGAACGGCGTGAGGTGCTGTCACCCGGCGCTCCAGGCAGTCAGAGCGACTGCGGCCGCTGGCTGACCACTGCCTTGCGCGCCGGCGACAGCGTCATCGGCTTCGTGCACCAGGAACGCAACTGCGACTACAATGCCGGCCATACGGATAAATCCATGGCCATCGCCACCTCCTCCGATGGCGGCCTCACCTGGAGCGATCTCGGCACCGTCATCACCGGCACCGATAGCCCGACACCCGGCCAGACCACCGGCGAGGGCGATTGCACGATGGTGGATGGTCATGATGGCTTTCTCTACGCCTATTGCCTCCGGGCCTCGGACTGGCAGACGGTGGTCGCCCGCACACCGCTCACGGACCTGACCGGCTGGCGGAAATACCACGACGGTCAGTGGCGCGAGCCGGGCCTCGGCGGCAACGCGACCGATATCGGCTTTCTTGGTCCTACTGCTGGCTACATCGAGGATGTCGGGGCAGTGGCGGCCGTGACGGGGGACCAGTGGTTTAAGGGCGTGCGGCTGTCGCTCTCCCAGGACAAGGTGACCTTCACCGATGTGAAGGACCCGCTGCTGCCGCTCGACCCATCCTCCTGGGAGCGGCCGGCGGACACGGCATTGGTGGCCTATACCACCATTGTGGACCCCGACACCGGCAGCAACACGGTCACCGGACCATTCCTGCTGAGCTATCTCTATGTTCCCCCCGGCAAGGGGTTCGAGAGCCGCTATCTCGTGCACCATGACGTCACCCTGAGCGTGGCGGAGGAGCCGGTGGCAGTGCAGGCCGGGCTGGCGCTGAGCCGGTGGGTAGTCCCGGGGGAGCGGGCTTACGTCAGCTCTACCGGTCCCGTTACGGGAGAGGGGCAGCGTTATCACCACGACACGGTTGTCGCCTACGTGATGACGCGTGCGCCTGATGACACGGCGAACGTCGAACTGACGGAATGCGTCATCGATTCCGCTCAAATGCTGACTGAACAGGGTAAGTGCCCCAGCGGATTTGCGCGGCAACGAACGGCTGGCTGGCTGTTTGCGGAACCGCAGCCGGGCACGGTGCCCGTCTATCGCTGCCGAGCCGAGACCGGACAGAGCCAGTTCGTGTCCAGCAAACCCGACTGCGAAGGTCTTGGCCAGATGCAGACCATCCTCGGCTATGGGCTGGCGCCATGAGTATCAACGTGCACGCTCCTGCCTCGCCCGCACGAGCCGGCGTCAGCCTGCCCGGGCTTCGCTTTGCCGTGTTCAGCACCCGGAACTTCGTGTTCCTGCTTGCCGTCCTGGCGATGAACTTCACGCTGATGCGGCCATCGCCGGTGGACCTTCTCTACATCCTGTCCTTCCTCGTGACCGCGCTGTACCTGACGCTGTGGCCGCAGCAGGAAGTGACGCGGCGCAGCCTGACGTTTTCGCTCATCCTCGGGGCTTGGGCCGTCTCCTACATGCTGGCGTCGCTGCCGCACCTGTCGGAGGACTTCGTCACCTTCGAGCTCCTCGCCAAGACCTTCGCCATTTCCATCGGCTTCATCGGCGCCTTCGTATCGATGACCTGGGAGCGGCGGCACTTCGAAACCTTCATGCGGTTCTACATCGCCTCCTGCGTGATTGCCTCCCTGCTGGGCGCGGTGGGTTTCGTGCTCCAGCACGAACTGCTGACCTGGGATGGTCGCGCCAAGGGGCTCATCGACGACCCCAACATGTACGGCACCTTCCTGATCCCAGCGGCGGTGTTCTGCGCCTACATGCTGGCCCGCCCGCGCAGCAACAAGCTGGTGCTGCTCGGCGCCATGGCGCTGATCCTCCTCGGCATCCTGCTGTCGTTCTCGCGTATTGCCGTGGTCGCCGCAGGCTTCTGCGTGTTCGGCTATATCTTCTACCAGAATCGCCGGCACCCGCGCCGGCTGGTGCTGATCGGCAGCGGCGTCCTGGTCATCGGCATCTCGCTGTTCGGCATCGGCAGCCTGATCTCGCCGGAATTCAGCGAAATCCTGCTCGACCGGCTGACCTTCGCCAAAGCCTACGACCTGGGCGAACAGGGTCGCTACGCCCGCTATATGCTGGTGATCCCCATGATCCTGCAGAATCCCATCGGCGTGGGCGTCCTTCAGCTCGAGAAGATTTTCCCCGAGCCCATCCACAACATCTGGCTCAGTTCATTCGTGAACTATGGCTGGGGTGGCGGCGTGGCCTGGGTGACGCTGGTGATCGCCAGCTTTGTGGTGTCGTTGCGGAACCACCGCCGCACCGGCAGCGAGATCCCGATCGTGCTGCTGTTCGCCCTGATCGGCGTGGTCCTCGGGGCAAGCCTGCACGAAGGCGAACACTGGCGCCACATGTGGCTGTGTTTCGGCCTGATCTGGGGCTTCAGCGCCGCCAACTTCAGCCCCAAGCCGGCTGGCGGCCGCTCTCGTGCATCAGTGGCGCAGCCGCGACCTGCTCACGTGTCCGGCCAGAGAGCTCCGCTGAGGTAGCGCTCGGCCAACTCTGCCGTGCCCTCGGCAAAGCCGTCCATGTGCTGCTGGGCAAGCGCCGTATCGGCATGGGACCCGATCCAGGCCAGCAGCGCCATCCGCCGCAGCATCACCATTGCATCGAGCGCCTTCAGGTCTGCCGGGTCGAGCCGGCGCACCCGGGAGTAGCCTTCCAGCCACGCCGCTTTCAGGACCGGCATGACGGGCTGGGTTTCGTGGAAGGAGATGGCGGCGGCAAAATCGTAGGTGAACCAGCAGAAGCCGCAGTCATCGAAATCGATCAGCGTGACCCGCTTGCCGTCCACCAGCAGGTTTCCGAGCCGCATATCGGCATGGATAAGGCCGAAGCGTTCGGCGGTCTTGCCGTATTCGGCCAGGCGCAGCCACAGCGCCGAATCGAGCCGGTCGAGCACCTGGCGGACGCTGCGGTCCACGCCGGGTGCGATGCGCCAGTCGCCCCAGGGGGCATCGGCATCGAGGATGGTCGCTGCTTCCCAGACCGGACGCTCGAAACCTGCGGGGCGTTGCCATGTCTCGGCATGACCGTGCAGAACCCCGGCATATTCGCCCAGGGTCACGAACAGGTCTTCGAGGTCTTCCTGGGGCTGCGGCTCGCTGCCGTTGACGAAGCGGAACAGCACCGCGAGGCGCAGTTCGCCGGTCGTGGTGACGAAGCTCTGCAGCAATGCGCCGTTGCGACCCTGCACGGGCTCTGGAATGTCGAGACTGGTGTCGCGGCGAAGGGCACTCAGCCAGGCCAGTTCGCTCTCGATGGCGGGGCGGCTCTGGTAGCCGAGGCGGTGCACCCGCAATGTGAAACTGCCCTGCTCCGTTTCGACCAGGAACGTCTCGTTTTCGGAGCGGTTGAGCAGTCGCCCAACAGTGCTGCCGTCCGTTTCAGTCCACAGGGAAAGGGCAGGCCCGACTTCACCAGGTGACAGCGGCATCGGCACTCCGGTCAACGGTCCTGCGACTGATGGGTGGGAAGAAGATGGTCGGAGCGGCCGGATTTGAACCGACGACCCTTTGTCCCCCAGACAAATGCGCTACCAGGCTGCGCTACGCCCCGACTGCGCGGAGACATAGAGATTCAGGCCGGGTGGTGCAACCCTGATTTTGCTGTGGAAGACGTGAGCGTGCCTGAAACGCTCTGGTTTGCGCCGATGCGCAAGGGAGCAATGCCCAGGGGCGACCTCCAGGCGCATGAGCGCCCGGAGAACAAAGCTCGAGTTGCTGTTGTCCGGTCAGAACGTGGGCAGCGCCACGTATTTCGGCTCAAGGTATTCCATGATGCCGTGGACCCCGCCTTCGCGGCCGAGGCCGCTCTGCTTGACGCCGCCGAACGGGGCCGCCGGGTCTGACACGAGGCCGCGGTTGAGGCCGATCATGCCGGCTTCGAGTTGCTCCGACATGTGCAGGCCCCGGTTGATGTCCGTCGTGTAGACATAGGCGGCGAGGCCATACTCGGTGTCGTTGGCCATGGCGACCGCCTCGTCGTCCCGGCTGAAGCGGTAGAGCGGCGCGACGGGTCCGAAGATCTCCTCGCGAGCCATCTTCGCCTGCGTGGACACATTGCCCAGCACGGTCGGGGTATAGAAGAAGCCCGGCCCCTCCGCTCGCTGGCCGCCGAGGAGGATGCGGGCCCCCTGCTCCACCGCGTTGCCGACCAGCATCTCGATCTTGTCGACGGCCTTGCGGGTGATCATCGGCCCGCAATTGGTGGCCGGGTCGCTCCCTGCCCCGAGCTTCAGTTTACCCATGCGCTCGACCAGGCCATCGGCGAAACGGTTGTAGATGCCGTCCTGCACCAGGAACCGGTTAGCCGCCGTGCAGGCCTCCCCGGCGTTGCGCATCTTGGCGATCATGGCGCCGTCCAGCGCCGCGTCGAGATCGGCATCGTCGAGGACGATGAAGGGGGCGTTGCCGCCCAGTTCCATCGAGGAACTGATGACGGACTTGGCTGCCTCCGCCAGAAGCGTGCGGCCGACGCCGGTGGAGCCGGTGAAGGACAGCTTGCGGACGCGCGGATCGCCCAGCATGGCGGCGGTCAGCGGCCCCGGGCGGCTGGTGGTCAACACGTTGACCACGCCCGCGGGCACTCCCGCTTCGGCAAACAGCTCGGCCAGCGCGTAGGCAGTCAGCGGGGTCTCGCTCGCCGGCTTGAGGATGACGGTACACCCGGCAGCGAGCGCCGGCGCGATCTTGCGCGTAGCCATGGCGGCCGGAAAATTCCACGGCGTGATCAGCACGGCGATGCCGATCGGCTCGTGATCCACGAGGATACGGTTGGTGCCTGCGGGAGCGAGGCGGAAGTCGCCGCCGATGCGAACGGCTTCTTCGGAATACCAGCGGAAGAATTCGGCGGCATAGGCGACTTCGCCGCGCGCGTCGCTCAGCGCCTTGCCGTTCTCCAGCGAGATCAGCAGGGTGAGTTCGTCGATGCGGCTGGTCATCAGCTCGTAGCACCGGCGCAAGATCTCGGCGCGCTGGCGCGGGGGCGTGTTGCGCCAGCCGCGCGCTGCGGCATGGGCGGCATCGATCGCCCGCGCCGCGTCGGCTTCGTCGGCATCGGCCACTTCGGTGAGGACGGACTCGTCGGAAGGATTCACCACCGCGATGCCGCCGCCCGCGACCCACTCGCCACCGATGAACAGGCCCCTGGCGTAGCGGGCGCAATCAAGCGTC
This sequence comes from Pseudomonadota bacterium, assembly GCA_023431205.1. GTDB lineage: Bacteria > Pseudomonadota > Alphaproteobacteria > Rhizobiales > Devosiaceae > Devosia. The sequence goes on from JAEYXQ010000086.1 coordinate 14,102, forward strand.
GTAGTCATGACGATTTCCTCTTCAACTCAGGGACCAGGTCCAGGCGCCCGTCGTAGGCGGCCCGGAGCAAGCGGTCCATGCTGGCAGCGTCGAATGGACGCGGGTTGTTGTCGATCAGCCGGCCGATGGTGAGCGCCTGTTCGCCCGTCCAGGCGAGCCGGTCTTCGGGCAGGCCAAGCGTACGCAGATCCGGGGCAATGCCGATACGATCGAACAGGGATTTCACTGCGCGAACGGCAGCATCGGCAAGGGCGGCATCGTCAGGGCCGGTTTCGCCCATCTTGCGGGCGATGCGTGCCAGTTCCGGCGTGATGCTCGGCCGGTTGTAGGCCATCACATAGGGCAGCATGCAGGCGACCCCCAGCCCGTGGGCCGTATGGGTAATGGTGCCGATGGGGTACTGGATAGCATGGGCGGCAGCGGTGCCGGCGGTGCCGAAGGCCGCACCAGCCGCCAGGGCACCCATCATGACATCCGACCGCGCCTCGAGAGAGCTTCCGTCCGTCACCGCGCGCTCGAGGCTGCGGGCGAGCTTGCCGATGGCGAGCAGGGCGAAATGGTCGGTGATGGCGCTCTTGCCGACAAAGACCCGCTCCTGCGCCAGAGCCGGCGTGGCCTCGCGCGTGCGCGCCGTGAACGCTTCGATCGCATGCGTCAGGGCGTCGGCGCCGGTGATGGCGGTGAGGCCCGGGGGGCAGGTCAGCGTCAGTTCCGGGTCGCAGATGGCGGCGGAGGGGATCAGGTGGAGGCTCGAGATGCCGACCTTCATGGTGCGGTCAGGATCGGACAGCACCGCCACCGGCGTAACCTCCGAGCCGGTCCCGGCGGTGGTCGGAACGGCGATCACCGGCAGGATCGGGCCGGGGACCTTGCCCTCGCCGTAGTACTGGTCCGGCGTGCCGCCATGGCGGAGCAGCAGGGCAACGGTCTTGGCAAGGTCGAGGCAGCTCCCCCCGCCGATGCCGATCACGAGGTCCGGCGCGAAGCTGCGAGCGCGTTCCGCAGCATCGGCACAGGAGTCGCGCGGCACGTCGGGCAGCACCTCGCTGTCGACCTGCACCTGGAGGCCGGCCTGCCGCAGGTGCTGCAACATTTCTTCGAACACCGGCTCGGCAGCAAGCCGCGCGTCCGTGCAGACGAGGGCACGCGTGCCCAGCCTTGCGGCGACCTCGCCGAGGGCATGTCGCTGGCCGGCACCAAACAGGATTTCACGTGGCAGGCGGAGGGCAGCAAACAGACTCATGACTGGGTATCCTTGGAGAGGCGGCTGTGCAGGTCCTGCCAGAGCTGGTCGGGGACCTCGATGCCGTTCTGGAGCGCGGCCTCGCGGCGCGCGCGTGCACCGTCGCCGGGCACGGTCACCGGCCGATCGGCGTCAGCTGCCCGGCTGGAACGGAGCGCGTCGAGATAGCCCGAGATGCGCGCGGCGAGATCGGGGGCAGCGTTGGGCTCGACGACGATGAAGACGTCGCCCTTGTTGGCCTTGTTCTCGGCATCCAGCGTGCCGCGCACGTCGGGTGCAAAGGCAGAACCCGCCAGCGCGGCCACAAGCAGTTCGAAGGCAAGGCCGAGGGCATAGCCCTTGGCGCCGCCGAACGGCGCGATGGCGCCGCTCTTTGCGCGCGCGGCATCGGTGGTCGGAGCGCCATCCTCGTCGAGCGCCCACCCCTGCGGAATGGAGGCGCCGCGCAGCGCGTGATCGTGGATCTTGCCCATCGACACGACGCTGGTTGCCAGGTCGAGCACGAACGGAGCGTCACTGCTGGGAACGGCGACGGCGATGGGGTTGGTCCCCAGCATGGCCCTGGTGCCGCCGTGCGGATGGACCAGCGCCTCGCTGGTGGAAAGAGCGACGCCGACCGACCCGGCCGCGGCAATCCGCTCCACATAACCGGCAAGCATGCCGAGATGGTTGGCATTGCGGACGGCAGCAACGGCAACGCCGGTTTCACCGACACGGGCGAGCAGCGCGTCGATGGCGCGCGTCGCCACCACCGGGCCAAGCCCCGCATTGCCGTCTACCTCGAGCATACCGGCCTTGCGCCAGGCATGGGTGCCGCTGGCAGCGGGGTCGGCAAGTCTGCGCTCGATGCGGGTCAGCAGCCGCGGCAGGCGCTGCAGGCCGTGGGACGGATGGCCGCGCAGCTCGCCTTCAAGCAGCACGTCTGCCTGCAGCATGGCGTGCGCTTGGGGCGCCCCTGCCCGCTCCAGCAAGGTCCGAGCCAGCACCCGCGCTTCCTCGGCGGCAATCCTCATTCCACCGTCTCCAGCGGATGACCGGCCGGTGCCTCCGGCGGATGCCAGTGCCGCAGCTTCGACGTACCCCCGATTCCCGGGTTGAAGGTGTTGGTCGGGTCCAGCGAGCGATAGAACGCCTTGAGCGCCGGCTTGGCCCCATAGAGATGGCCGACATTGTGCTCGGCCGGATACTCGGCGCCGCGCAGGTCCAGCAGGCGCAGCAGCTCCTGCTCGATGGCGTGGCAGTCCTCGCCCTTTTTGACCAGATATTCCTGGTGCATCACGTGGCAGAGGAAGTGCCCGCAATACATGGTGGTTTGGAAGCGCGCCTGCAGGTCGGCCGGCAGGCTCTCGAACCAGTCAAACGTGTTGCGCGGCAAGGCCACGTCGAGGGCGACGATGTCTTCCACCTCGCGCGGATGGACATCGCGATAGCGGACCACGGCGCCTCCGACGACGAAGCGGTTGAGATAGGCATCCGCCCCCTCGCGCGCCGTGCATTCGAAGAAGTCGCCCACCGCAGTGGGAAAGCGCCTGGCCAGGTATTCGCGGGCCTCCGCCACGCCATCGCCACCCATCTTCAGCAACAGGTGATGGGCGTAGCGATCCCGGAACGCGTTCATGCGCTCCGGCAGGTGCTCGGGGAACAGTCGCGAAAAGAACTGCAGCAGCCGGTCGCTGACATGCCCACCCAGCCCCAGGCTTTCGGTCACCCCGTCGAACCAGCTCTTGGCTGCATAAGCCTTGGGCACATTGTCGGTGCCGAAGGCGCGGATGAACAGGAACAGGTCCTTTCCGTAGCGATGCGCCAGGTCATAGGCGCCGCTATGCATGTATTCTCCGGCAATCGGCAGGTTACGGAATCCGCCGAGCACATCTCGGCGGATCTCGGCCAGTTCATCAGCGTGGTTGCTGCCGATATAGAAGACGGTGACGTCCTTGTCGGCCGGGAACGTGTCGAGCCGCAGCGCGAACACCGCAACCTTGCCGGCAGAACCGGAAGCTTCGTAGTGACGACGCGGGTCGGCGTTGAACCGGGCCGGGGTCGCCGCGTCGATGTCGCGAATGTGGTCGGAATAGGCGCGGTCCGATGCCCACAGGTTGCCGTCGCTGCGCACATCCTCCGGCCGGTACTGCTGGCCGTCGAGACGGGCGAGGATTTCTTCCGGGTTGCTGCCGAGCTCGATCCCGAGATGATTGACGAGGTGCAGGCGTCCATCGGCGTCGACCTGGGCGAACAAGGCCATCTGTGTGAATGCCGGCCCCCGGCGCACCAGCGACCCGCCTGAATTGTTGCACACGCCGCCAGTGACGGAGGCGCCGATACAAGAGGAGCCGATGACCGAATGTGGCTCGCGGCCGATCGGGCGGAGGCGCTTCTCGAGCTTGTCCAGGGTTGCACCCGGAAGGCAGACGACCTGTTCCCCTGCCCCGAGCAGATCGATGCGGTCCATCCGAAGGGTGTTAATCAGCACGATCGGGCGGTCATAGCCCTCGCCCGAAGGCGTCGATCCGCCGGTAAGGCCGGTGTTTGCCGCCTGGCAGATGACGATGACGTCATTGGCAACGCAGGCCTCGAGGACGCGCCATTGCTCCAGCAGGGTACCGGGACGCACGACAGCGATGACCTTGCCCTCGCCGAACCGATAGCCTTTGCGGTAGCGGCGCGTCTGCCGGTCGCCGACGAGCACGTGCCCTGCCCCGACGATATCCCGCAATCTGTTGAGCAACGGGTCCATGTTCGTCCATGAGTTGGGCAGGCGCCGCGTGGCGCCCGCCCACGACTTCTTACCAGGGGCGCTCTTCGAGCTCGACCGTCTTGTCCATCGGCATGCCCAGCTTTTCGTAGAAAGCACGACGCATGCGGCGATCCTTGTCCTGGACGCGCCAGGCGCGCTTGGCAATCTCTTCCGCGTCTTCCTGCGGGATGACCACGATGCCGTCGTCGTCGGCGATCACGCCGTCGCCCGGACGGACATAGACGCCACCACAGGTGATCGGCTTGTTGACCGAAGCGAGTTCCAGGCGACCGGCCATGTGGCGCATGGAGCGGACCGAGCAGAACACCGGGTCCTTCTGCATGATGCACTCGCCGGAGTCACGGCAGGCGCCGTCGATGACGAAGCCGACCGAACCCTTGACGCGGGCGTCGAGAAGGTTGTTCGAGCCGAGCAGGCCGCAGCGCGACTGCTTGGTGTCGATAACGTGCACCTCGTCCGGGGCGCCGAAGCTGTGGCCGGCAGGCCAGAGCGCGTCCGGATGGGTGCTGCGGTCGGCGTTGCGCTTGTACTGGCGGTCGTCGAACTCGTCATAGCTCATCGCCGGAATGTGGCGATTGATGATGTTGAATTCCGCAGTGGTCGCGATGCCGGCGAAGAACACGCCCGGGAACAGCGGACGCAGGCGCGGATCCATCTCGTAGGTGTTCATGTAGCCCATGGAGTCGAGGGCATCGGTAACGTCAGAGGTACGTACCTTGCGCAAGATTGCGAGGGTATCGGAGTTGAGAGCCATTGCTTGGTTCCTGTTGGCGTTGATGGTGATGGTGATCGGTGCCGCGGCAGATCAGTCGCGGATGGCTTCGCCGGTATCGCCGTCGAAAAAGTGCATCCGCTCGGTATCCAGAAGGACCGTGGCGGTGTCACCGAGGCGAACCTGGCTCTTGTTGGTGAAGCGGGCGATGCAGCGCGACTTGTTTTCGTCGGCCTTGATCTCGTCGAGGCTGTCCGAACTGCGGACTTCGGCGGCCTTTGCATCGATACCGAGGTGCACGATGACGTCCGAACCGAGCGCTTCCACCAGGTCGACCCGGGAGGTGATGGTGTTGGCGGGATCGGCGTTCGGCACCGCGGTGGCGTCGGCGATGTCTTCGGGACGGATGCCGACGATCAGCTTCTTGCCGGCATAGCGCGAGAGGCCGGCGTGCTGGGCAAGGTTCTGTGCCGGGAGTGACAGCAGGTTGCTGCCGAGGCGAACGGCGAGACCATCCCCCTGCCCTTCCAGCGTTGCCCAGTACATGTTCATGGTGGGCGAGCCGATGAAGGCGGCGACGAAGGTGTTGCGCGGCTTGTTGTAGATGTTGGCCGGTGTGTCGACCTGCTGCAGCACGCCGTCCTTCAGCAGGGCGACGCGATGACCCATGGTCATGGCTTCCACCTGGTCGTGGGTCACGTAGACGGTGGTAACGCCGAGCCGGTGCTGGATGGAGGCGATCTCGGCACGCATCTGCACACGCAGCTTGGCGTCGAGGTTGGAGAGCGGCTCGTCCATGAGGAAGACAGCGGGCTTGCGCACGATGGCGCGGCCCATGGCGACGCGCTGGCGCTGGCCGCCGGAAAGCTGGCCGGGACGGCGCTTGAGGTAGGCCTCGAGTTCGAGGATGCGGGCGGCTTCCTGCACGCGCTTGTCGATCTCGGCCTTGGGGAGCTTGGCGATCTGCAGCGGAAAGGCGATGTTGTCGTACACCGTCATATGCGGGTAGAGCGCATAGGACTGGAACACCATGGCAATGTCGCGGTCCTTGGGGTGCACGTCGTTGACGAAGTCGTCGCCGATCCACACCGCCCCGTCGCTGATTTCCTCGAGCCCGGCGATCATGCGCAGGGCCGTGGACTTGCCGCACCCGGACGGGCCGACGAGCACGAGGAACTCGCCATCCTCGATGTCGAGGGACACGCCGTTGACGGCCTTGAGCTGACCGCCGGCATAGGTCTTGGTCAGGTTCTGAAGGGTTACGCTGGCCATTGGAGTCTCCGACCGGTCACTTGAAGCCTTGGGTAGCGATGCCCTTGGTGAGCAGTCGCTGCGAAGCCAGGAAGAAGCCGAGCACTGGTCCGATCGACACGAGCACCATTGCGAACAGGCCACCAAAGGAAGAGGCACCACCGCTCGGGTCGAGGAACAGGCGCAGGGCCACCGGCACAGTCATGCGATTGGTGTCGGTGAGGTAGATCAGCTGGCTGAAGAAGTCGTTGTAGGTGTTGATGAAGGTGAACACCGCGGTGGTGGCGAGCGCCGGCATCGACAGCGGCAGAATGATCCGCCAGTAGCGCTGCCAATAGGAGGCACCATCCACCACCGCCGCCTGTTCCAGCTCAGCCGGCAGGGTGCGCATGAACTGCACCATGAGGAAGATGAAGAAGGCGTCGTGCGCGAGGAACTTGGGCACCACCAGCGGCAGAATGGTGTTCACCCAGCCGATGTTGAGAAAGAAGATGTACTGCGGGATCAGCTGCACGTGGATCGGCAGCATCATGGTGCCCAGCATGATCGCGAACAGGATCCACTTGCCCCGGAACTCGAGGCGGGCGAACGCGTAGGCAGCCATGGAGCAGGCCAGCAGGTTGCCCACGATCGACAGGGCGCAGAGCACGAACGAGTTGATGTAGAACTGCGTGAAGGTCAGGTTGCCGTAGAGCTGCCAGCCGCGCCGGAAGTTATCGAGCGTCCAGTTGGTGGGGATGAATCCCATATCGCCGAAGATCTCGGCTTCCGGCCGCAGGGCACTGAACACCATCCAGATGACCGGATAGAGCATGATGCCGAGCAGCACGATCAGGATGGCATGCAGACCGAGGCCCTTGAGGCGCTTCAGGTTGGCCCGCCGGCGCTTTTCGGCACGGAGGAGTTCGGGATCGTAGGTCTTAGCGGTCGCCATAGAACACCCAATAGCGAGAGGACCAGAACAGCAGCGCCGTAGCGAGGCCGATGGCGATCAGCAGGATCCAGGCCATTGCCGAGGCGTAGCCCATCTGCATCTGCTGGAAGGCCTGCTGGTAGAGGTAGAGCGAGTAGAGCAGCGTCGCGTCGACAGGTCCGCCGCGGCCGTTGGAGACCACGAAGGCCTGCGTGAAGGCCTGGAACGAGCCAATCAGCTGCAGCACGGTGTTGAAGAAGATCACCGGGGTCAGCAGCGGCAAGGTGATGCGGCGGAACCGCTGCCAGGCGTTTGCCCCGTCGATCGAGGCGGCCTCATAGTAGGATTCCGGGATCTGCCGCAGCGCCGCAAGGAAAATGACCATGGAGGCGCCGAACGTCCACACGTTGAGCGTGATGACGCTCGGGAGCGCGAAGGTCGGGTTGTTGATCCAGCCGCGGCCGGCAATGCCGAACCAGCCGAGAATCTCGTTGATGACGCCGCGCTCGCCGAAGACTTCCTTCCAGAGCAGGCCGATACCCACGCTCGCACCGATCAGCGACGGCACGTAGAACAGCGAGCGGTAGATGGCGAGCCCTCGCAGCCCACGATTGAGCGCCACGGCGATGGCCAGCGCGAACAGCAGCACCAGGGGCACCGAGAAGCCGACATATTTCAGGGTCACCCAGATCGAGGTGATAAAGCGTCGGTCTGCGGTGAACAGGCGGATGTAGTTGTCCAGGCCGACCCAGCTCGGCCAGCCGATCACCGCATAGTTGGTGAAGCTGAGGTATAGCGAGGCCAGCATCGGCAGCGCCGTGATCAGCACGATGCCGGTGATCCACGGCAGCAAGAACAGGTAGGCAGCACGGTTGTCCGCCTTTTTGAGAGCCGAACCGGTCCGGTTTTCGGGCACCACGCGGGTGGGCCGTCCCGGCTCCGAGGCCGTCAGGACGGGATTGTTGGGTGAATCCATTGTGCTCATCAAAATTCCCATCTCGCGGCTGCGCTCAAGGTGCCGACGGGGCGGTAAGGGCACCGCCCCGTGGCCGCGGGCACATGCGGGCGTCTTGACGCCCGCATGGCATTGGCAAGGCTTACTTCGGGGCCGCTTGGTCGAGCTGCTGCTGGAGCTCGGCAATCAGCTGGTCCGCCCCGTCTTCGACGCTGAGCTGGCCGAAGGCCACCGCGTCATAGGTACGGTTCAGCACGTCGGTCATGGCCTGGTAGCCGCCAGCGGGCCAGATCACCGGCTTCGCGTCCTCAACGACCTGCTGGTACAGCTCGATGTGGCGAACCTGCGTCGGCTGCGTGTTGGGATCGGCAGCCTGGGCAGCAGCGAGTTCCGGAATGGCAACCACGCCGTTGTCCGACTGGTAGATCGCAGCGGCTTCCGGGTTCTGGGTCCAGAAGTTGATCCAGGCGATCGTGGCCGGCAGCTGTTCGGCGGTGCAGTTGGCGCCGATGGCGATGCCGTTCGAGCCAAGGTCCATGCCGACGGTTCCATCAGGACCGGTCGGGTACGGCCGGGTGTTGATGGTGGCGCCCGGGTTGACCGTGTCGGTCACCGTCTGAACCGAACCGAGCTGGTTCGGCGGCCGGTTGGTGGCATAGCCACGACCGTTGGCGAGGTTCGATTCCTCAACGAGAGCGCTGTTCTCGCTGATCATCTCTTCCGGCGACTCGGTCACACCCTCGTTGCGAAGGGTCTCCCAGTAGTTGAACCACTCGATCGCGATGTCGCGGGAGAAGGCAACCTTAGAGCCGTCGAACACCTTCTCGCCATGGGACTGCACCCACGGAACAAATGCGTCCGGCTCGCGGCCCATGTTGTGGGTCGCCACTGCACCATCGGGCAGCGTTGCCTGCACCGCGCGGAGGTGCTCGGCGTATTCGTCCCACGTGTACGGGAACTCGAGCGGCGGCACGCCGGCAGCGATCGCGTTCTCGAGCATCTGCTCGTTGTACATGAGCGCGAAATAGAACACGCCATGCGGGATCATGTAGAGATTGCCGTCGGCACCACGGGCACCGCTCATCACCGACTCCGGAATACCGGTGACGTCGAGCGTGCCGTCGGCAACCAGATCGTCGAGCGGCATCAGGATGTCGGGCCGGGCATAGGTCGCCAGCCAGCGCGTCTGCATGGTGATGGCGCAGGGCTGGTTGTTGCCGGTCGACTGGATGGTCAGGCGTTCCCAATAGGGAGCGAAGTCGGCGTTCTCGCGCGCGACCGACACGCCCGGGTTCTGCTGCTCGAACAGCTGGATGATCCGGTCGGTCTTGTCGTTGCGGACCTGGCCGCCCCACCAGCTGAAGCGGATGTCGCCCGTCAGATCCTGGGCAGACACCGGCAGGCTGGTGGCAGTGACGCTGAGAGCCAGCGCGATGGCCGTGCCGGCGAGGAAGAGTCGGCGGGTACTGCCGGCCCTCACGGAATTAGTCATGGCTTCCTCCTTGTTGCGATCGTCGTCACGGCTGTTTCACCGGCGCCGACTTCTGTGATGTGGCGAGCGTTCATCACTCGCTATCCTCCCCCATCACCACTGCTAGTCTTGTATGCAAGGTGCTCGGGTGTCAACCGCAGAATGTTGGCTGGACACCGATTTTTAACCAGATGATCCAGCATCGGGGATAGAGCGAGCGTAGATAATTTTCGACGCGCATCAATGACTTATGCTGGACGTCCAGTTCCGGCGCAGCAGCGGGTTGCGCGGCAGACCGGTGCATTTCCGCCCTGCCATCGGGACCTGTTTGCATACACGACGGGCTAGGACACCAGTCCGTCGGGCCGCTTCATGAACCAGTCCCAGCGCGAGACAGTGAGTTCGGCAAATACTTGCTCCACCCAATAGGGGTCTGCGCGGGCAAACGCCTCCGCGGCCTCCTGGCTGGCGGCGCGCATGATGATCATGCTGCCGATCGGCTCCCCGGCGGCGTCGAGGTAGGGCCCGGCAAGAACCAGGTCATCGCCAAGCGCGCTGTAGTAGGCGCGGTGGGCGGTCCGATGCTCGAGCCGGGCTTCCATGCCATTGGGCTTGTCGCGGCCACTGACGATGAACAGCATGCGCGTCAGTCCTTCTGATAGAGCCGGGACACAGAGGCGCTGTCGGCCATGTCGTTGCCCTTGGCGAACTCGCCGTATCGTTCGACGGCCAGTTCGATCATCGGCATGTCGAGCTCGAGTTCGCCCAGGAACTTGTGGACCGACTTGAGATCCTTGTTCACCTGCCGTGCATAGGAACGCGGCGGATCGAAATCGTCGTTCATCATCTGGGTGTAGATGCGCTGCAGGATCGAACTGTCGGCCAGCCCACCCTTGAGGCACACCGGCAGCAACTTCGGGTCGATCCCCGCTGCCTTCGCCGTCGCCAGCAATTCCGCCATCAGAATGTAGTTCACCCCAACGATCGCCTGGTTCAGCACCTTGGTCTTCTGGCCCGAGCCGAGCGGGCCCATATAAGTGACGTTGGATCCGATATCGCGCAGCAGCGTCTCGGTGCGCTTGAAGACCGCTTCTTCGCCGCCAACCATCAGCGCGAGGTTGCCCTCCCGCGCCGGCTGCGGACCACCGGACATCGGCGCATCGAGCCAGTCGGCTCCCGTCTTGTCCTTGAAGCGCCCGGCGATATCGATCGTGGCGCTGGGGGAGGAGGTCGACAGGTCGATGACCAACTTCGCCCCGCCCTGCCCTGCAGCAAAGCCTTGTTCGCCGAGGACCACGGCCTCGAGCGCATCGTCTCCGAGCACGCAGACAAGGGCGATGTCGCACTGGCCCCAGAGTTCGGCCGGATTTTCAGCCCAGTCGACGCCGCCGTCCTTCACGCGACCATAGTTTTCGCGCTCGAGGTTCCACGCCGTGACCTTGTACCCGCGCGAAGCGAGGTTGAGGGCGACAGGCGCCCCCATGATGCCGAGGCCGACAATGCCTATCGCGGGTTTGTCGCTCACGCGCGTCCCTCCAGGTCGATGCGGTAGATACGGGCGGCGTTACCGACGAAGAGCTTTTCCTGATCGCCAGCGGACAGGTCGGACACGATGTCGGCAAAACCGGAGAAGATGGTCCGGTAGTCACCGACAAGACTGTCGACGGGGAAGTTCGAGGCGAACATGCAACGATCGACTCCGAAGATCTCGATCGTGTCCCGCACGACGCCGCGATTGGCATCGGCAGACCAGCGCTCGCCGCGCTGGCCGAGGCCGGAGATCTTGACGGCGGCATTGCTGTTGGCAGCAAGCGTTCGCATGGCTTTGCGCCAGCCTTCCAGACCTTCGTCGGAACGATCCGCCGGCAGCCCGGTATGATTGAGAACAAGCTGCGTCTCGGGGAAAGCCTGCACCAGGTCAGCGGCTTCCGCGAGGTGCCACCACGGCGTCTGGAGATCAAAAGACAGGCCGTTGGGCGCGAGCAGAGCGTAGCCGCGCCGCCAGGCCGGATCACCCATGGAACCCGGGGCGTTTTTCACCACCTCGGCCGGAGAACCGACCGCCTTGGGCTTGTGCCGGATGCCGCGCACGAACGGGGTTCGCCCGTGCGCAGCAAGAACGTCGGGCGCATCGGCGCGGTCGAGCAAGGCCTGGGCCACCATGACGCTCGGCAGGCCAGACTTCTCGCGGACCCCGGCGACCCAGGCGACTTCGCCTTCAGGGTCTTCCGGGTTCCACTCCGTCTCGATGAACACGCTGCCCACCAACTCGAACTCTGCCGCATCGGCCCTGAGGTCGTCCGGCATGTAGTTGCGCTTGATGGCGTCGTAGTTGCCGTAGCGGAAGTTCACGGGCTTGTCGGCCAGCCAAGGCAGGTAGTTGGCCGACAAATCCCAGAAGTGCTGGTGAGCGTCGAGGATACGCACGTCAGAGCCGATCAGGCTTCGAGTTCGGCGTAGTAGCGATCGAGCGCGTCGGTATCGACGGTCTCGTCGTGCGCACGGCCGAGGGCATCGTAACGGCCACGGCGGGCGTTCATGTCCGCAGCAAGAACGGCCTTGGCGTGCAGCGCAACTTCACGGGCGATCTCGATCGGCACGACCACGAGGCCATCGTCGTCACAGCCGACGATGTCGCCGGGGCGAACCTGGGCGCCGCCGATGCCGACGGGGGTGTTGAGTTCAACCACTTCGATACGGCCCGGAATGATGGTGCGGCCACGCTCGCGGCAGACCATCGGGGTCTTCTGCATGGTGACTTCGCCGGTGTCGCGGCAATAGCCATTGGTGACGATGCCGACAGCGCCGGCAGCCTGGAGGGCCAGCACGTTCTCGGAGCCGAAGAAGCCGACTTCACCGGAACTACCGGTGTCGGTGACGACGACCGAGCCCTCCTTGACCAGGGCGTTCAGGCCGCGACCGTTGTGGCCATGCTTGTTGAACCAGATGCCGTGGGCACCAACGATCTCTTCGGTGGTATCAAGCTTCCACATCGGCTTGTTGGCCGGCACGCAGCGCTGCGTCACCGCCGGGCCCCAGAACTTCATCCCGAGCCAGAGCGGCCGGATCTCCTGCGAGACGAGTCCGATGTTGAAGTAACCGAGCCCATCCATCGCATCCACCACGTCGACGACGCGCAGCGGCTGGAAATACTGGCGGATCTTGTAGGGGTCCACGGCGCGACCCTGAGAATCCGTAAAGCCCGTCTCTGACATGCAATCTCACTCCCAAATGCACTCTGGCCAACCGTGGCCACGCGCTGTTGTTGGGCACATTCTTGTATGCAAGATTGGAGGGTGTCAACACCTGCAGCGGGACATGCCGCGCAAAAAATTCGTCGGCCGCCCCGCCCTACCGGTCGGAGGAGGTGTCAATGCGGGGCGCGATAAAGGGAAGGCTGTTCTCGAAATGCTTGCGGGTCAGGGGCCCAAGCATGAGCCCATCGCGCGCAGCAAGGGCTGTGAACATCTTGGTGTGCTCGATCAGCGCCTGGGTCCAGCGGCCGGTGTCGAGGTTTGCAAGTGCGCGTGCGCGCTCCACCCGCGGCACCAGTGATTGCCAGACTGAATAGAGCACGGGGTTGGCGGCGATTTCCACCGTCCGCTGGTGGATCAACTGGTTGATCCGCATGTACTCGGCGCGGTCACGGGCAGCGTGATAATCCACCATAGCGGCCAATAAACGCCCGATTTCTGCGACTTCCGCCTCGGTTATCTTCTTGCAGGCAAGCTCGGCTGCAAGCCCTTCAATGGTCCCAAAGACCGTGAAAAGGTCCGCCACGTCAGGGGCATGAAGCTGCGACACGACCACGCTGCGGTTGGGTAGCAGATCAACCAGACCTTCGGCAGCAAGGGTGCGCAGGGCCTCCCGCACAGGCGTCCGCGATACCCCCAGCTCGGTACAAAGCTGCTGCTCGCGTAACCGGGTGCCTGGCGGCAGTTCGCCGGACAGCACCATGGAACGCAGATGTGCTGCGGCTTCTGTATGCAGTTGCCCCTTCCGGCGACCGCCGGTGGCGGCCTCATCCTCGGCTGGCTGGGCTATCTGATCGGCTTCTTCCATACCTGCTCGTATGCAATCGCACAAAAAAACACAATACGGCAGTTGCAGAGCCGGAAGTTTGCCATTATCGATTTCTTGCATACAAGATTTGGCCGATCACGGATGATCAGGACCAGCATGGAGGTAGGCAATGAACGACCAATACGGGTCCACTCCGGCAAACATGTCGCCGCTCGCGGGATTGCGGGTGCTCGACATGAGCCAGGTCATGGCCGGGCCGTTCTGCTGCATGCTGCTCGGCGACATGGGTGCGGACGTCATCAAGATAGAGCCGCCCGGCGTTGGGGACCAGACCCGCAAGTCGATGGGCTTCCGCATGAAGGGCGAGGACAGCCCCGGCTTTCTGGCTCTCAACCGCAACAAGCGGTCGATCACCCTGAACCTCAAGTCCGAAGCGGGACGACGGGTGCTGCACCGGCTGGTGGAAAGCGCCGACATCCTGGTCGAGAACGGGCGCCCCGGCGTGACCAAGCGGCTCGCCGCCGACTACGACACCCTTTCCAAGATCAACCCCCGGCTCATCTACGCCAGCATTTCGGGCTTCGGCCAAACCGGACCGTGGTCGCAGCGCCCCGGCTTCGACCTGATCGCCCAGGCGATGGCCGGCGTGATCAGTGCTACCGGCCTGGTCGGCGCCGA
>JAEYXQ010000125.1 GCA_023431205.1 Pseudomonadota bacterium
CCTATAGCCTGGTCCGCCAGATGGTCATGGCCAATGGCTGGGAGATCATCGCCGAGCGCGAGCCGGGCGCCGATTTCAGCCCCGGCCGCATCAACGCCCGCGTCACTGCCATTCCGGGCTGGCGCGAGGAGGTGGTGATCCGCGTCACCGGCGCCATGGAGAATTCCACCGTGGACATGCGCTCGGCCTCGCTCGACCTGGTGCACGATTTCGGCGGCAATGGCCTGCGGATCGAAGGCTTCCTCGTAGCCCTCGACGACGCCGTCACCACGCTGCTGCGCGACAACCCCAACGCCAACCAGCCGCTCGAGGCCGAGCCTGACCTGCCGGAAGAACCCGCGGCGGAATAGCCCTCAGGCCGGCTCCACTCGCAGCCCGAACGGCGTGCGATGGGCCCTGAGGTCACCCCGGTCGGCCAGGTACTCCACATGCGCGGCAATGGTCATCCCCGCCGCCCGCCGCACCGGCAGTGGCTGGCTCGGATAGATGCCGGCAACGATCCGTCCGATCGTGCGCGCCCCCGCCGCCACCGCCGCCAGCACCTGCCTATTGCGCGCTTCCCGGTGCCCCTTGAGCGCCGCTGCATGAACCGGACCATCGGCGATGGGGCCCCCATGCGCCGGCAAATAGCGACGGTAGGGCAGGGCGGTGACTTTTTCGAGCGAGGCGAGGTAGTCGGCCATCGAGCCATCCGGCACCGCTACCAGCGTCGAGTTCCAGCCCATCACATGATCGCCCGACAGCAGCGTCTCGCCGACGCCGAAGGCCAGATGGTTGGCACAATGGCCGGGCGTCGCATGCACCGTCACTGCGATGTCGCCGGCAAGGATGCGGTCGCCATCATTCAGCGTCCGATCCGGCACCAGGTCCCAGTCGCAGGAGCGGCGCAGCCGGTTGCGCTCGAATCGCCGGAGCGGCCGCGACAGCCGGTGCGGTCCGCCGAACCAGAGCGGCGCGCCCAGATCCTCGGCAAGGCGGCGAGCCCCCGCAGAATGATCGCGATGGGTATGCGTCAGCAGGATCGCCGCCACCTCCCGCCCCCCGATGGCATCGAGCAGCGCCGAGCGGTGTCGCGGATCATCCGGCCCTGGGTCCACCAGCGCCAGCCGCCGGTCGCCAAGCAGAAAGCTGTTGGTGCCGGTGAAGGTATAGGCGCTCGGGTTGGGCGCGGTGACCCGCACGATGCCCTCGGCCACGGCGATGGCACGCCCGGTCTCGGGATCGAAACTGGTGTCGAAGACGGGAGCGGGCGGCATTGCGAACCTAAAAGGGAGCGACTAAGACTTGGCCTCGACCGGAGCGCAGACGCCAGGGAGGCGCGCCGCTTCGGATGTGCAAGCACGGAAGGTATGAAATGGCGCTGACTTTGACCACGCCCAACACGCTTCTCGGCCGTTTTCAGCCGCAAGGCGCTGCCGCCAAACTCGCGTCCAATGCCGTGACGGTCGTGCTCGGCACACTGTTCATTGCCGCCTGCGCCAAGATCAACGTGCCGACATGGCCGGTGCCGGTGACGCTGCAGAGCTTCGCCATTGCTGCCGTCGCTGCCGCCTTCGGGCTGCGCATCGGCGTTGCCACGGTTTCGCTCTACCTGCTCGAAGGCCTGATGGGCCTGCCGGTCTTCGCCGGCGCCTTCAGCGGTCCGGCCTACCTGCTCGGGCCGACCGGTGGCTTCCTGATCGGCTTCCTGATTCTTGCGGCCGTTACCGGCTTTGCCGCCGACCGCGGCGCTTCCGGCAAGCCGCTGGCGCTGTTCGGCGCCATGGTTGCCGGCAACGCGGTGATGATGGCGCTGGGCTTCGCCTGGCTGCTCGCCATGTCCGGCCAGGCAGGCTGGATCGACCAGGCCAATGTCGTGGCCTCCGCCTGGGCCCGCGGCGTCCAGCCCTTCGTGGTGTGGGATATCCTCAAGATGGCGCTGGCGGCCCTGACGGTCACCGGCATCTGGGGCATTCTTTCCCACCGCTGACGGAAAGCAGAGTTTGTGGAAAGGGCCGGCGTCACGCCGGCCCTTTTCCTTTGTTCAGCCGGCGCTGCGCATCACCACGAAAGCCATGATGCCGATCACCACCACCGCCAGTACGGCCAGCAGCCCGAAGATGGGTAGCGGTCCGGCGGCGGCGCCGGTGGATGGCGGCGGGTTCAGCGCCGGATCGGCGGGTTCCTTGAAGGCTTCCTGCTCGGCCATGGTGCTACTCGCTGTCCCGGCCCGGCTGCGAGCCGGTGCCGTCATTGGCGGTCGAGCCACCACCGGTGCCGATGCTGCCGGCAACGCGCGCGCCTCCGGCGGGTAGGGTGCCACCCGGATGAAGCGGGGTGGCCGAGCCCACCTCCACCCCGCCTGAGCCCAGATGGTCCTCGCCCATCAGTTCGCCCACCGCTTCGTGCCAGTGATCGTCAGGGTTACCCTCCGGCCGCCCTTTCCGTTCCCAGATCTGGTAGGCGCGCTGGCGGATACGTTCTTCATCGATGTCAGGCATGGCCGTCTCCCGTCTTGCCATTGTTAGAGGCAGGAACGGTGCGGGAGACGCGGCCGTTGCGAGGCAGTTGGTAATTCTTCAACCTTGCAGGCCGGTGGCCGATGCGCCCGGCGCGTCGGGAACGAAGCGCGCCTGCGGGTTTTGAAACAAAAAAGCCGGATCAGCAGGACTGACACGATGAACGACATGGCTCCCCCGCTCTTCAGAACCGTGCAGCGGGACCAGGAGATGAAATTCGGCACGCAGATCATTCCCCAAGGGGTGCGCTTCCGCCTCTGGGCGCCGTTCTGCGAGGCCGTCTCCCTCAAGATCTACGATCTCAACATGGTTGTGGCGATGGAGAGCCAGCCGCGCGGCTGGTACGAGGTGGAGGTGGCCGAGGCCCGGCCCGGCATGCGCTACCGCTTCGTGCTGGAAAACGGACACGAAGTGCCCGATCCGGCCTCCCGCTTCCAGCCCGAGGACATTGACGGACCGAGCGAGATCGTCGACCCGCGCGCCTTCGGCTGGACCGACGAGGGTTGGCGCGGCCGTCCGTGGGAAGAGATGGTCATTTATGAGCTTCACGTCGGCACCTTCACGCCGGAGGGCACCTTCCGCGCTATCATCGACAAGCTCGACTACCTTATCGAACTCGGCATCACAGCCATCGAGTTGATGCCGATCGGCGATTTCCCCGGCGACCGGAACTGGGGCTATGACGGCGGCCACTTGTTCTCCCCTGATGACTCCTATGGCCGTCCCGAGGATCTGAAGGCGCTGATCGATGCCGCCCATGCCAAGGGGCTGAGCGTCTTCCTCGACGTCGTCTACAACCACTTCGGCCCCAAGGGGAACTATATGGGCGTCTACACGCCCCTGATGACCGACAAGCACGACACCCCGTGGGGCGCAGCGGTCAACTACGACGCTGAAGGTTCCACGGCCGTGCGCGATTTCGTCTTCGCCAATGCTCGCTACTGGCTCAACGAATATCATTTCGACGGTCTGCGCTTCGACGCGGTGCACGAGATCCGCGACTACGGCCCGCGCCACATGCTGCAGGATCTGGCCGAGCAGGTCCGGGCCTCGACCGACGGTCGCCACATCCACCTCGTGGCCGAAAACGCCGACAATCAGTCCGGATGGCTGAAGCGCCGCGAGGATAGTTCCCCGTGGCTCTACAATGCCCAGTGGAACGATGACGTCCACCACGCCCTGCACAACGCCATCACCGGCGAGACGCAGTGGTATTATGCCGATTTCGACAATCGGATGGACCTGGTTGGGCGCGCTCTGTCCGAGGGGCTCGCCTGGCAGGGCGAATACATGGAGCACGAGGACAAGGAAAAAGGCGAACCCAGCGCCTTCCTGCCACCCACCGCCTTCGTCGCCTATGCGCAGAACCACGACCAGGCCGGCAATCGCCCCTTCGGAGAGCGCCTTGCACAACTGGTGCCGCCCAACAAGGCGCGGCTGTGGGCGGCGCTCTATCTTCTGGCGCCGCAAATCCCGATGCTGTTCATGGGCGAGGAGTGGGGTGCCAAGACCCCGTTCCTGTTCTTCTCCGATGTCGGCGAGGATCTGGCCGATGCCATCCGCAAGGGTCGCGCCGAGGAGATGAAGGACTTCCCACGCAAGGAGGGGCAGGGCGATCCGCCCGACCCCATGGCAGTGGAGACGTTCGAGGCCTCCAAGCTCGAATGGGACGAGCACGCCGAGGAGGAGAATGCCCGCTTCCTCAGCCTCTACCGGCGGCTGATCGAGCTTCGAAGGAAGCACATCGTGCCGCGCCTGACGGGGATGGAGGGGTTCTCCGGCAGCTATGAACTGCTGGCGCCGCGGGTGCTGAAGGTGAGCTGGAAACTCGGCGACGGTTCGCGTCTGACCCTGGTCGCCAATCTCTCCGACGAGCCGTATGCCGGCGTCAGCATCTGGGGGCCAGACCAGCTTTGGCTCGAGGGCTTTGCCGAAGGCGACACCCTGTCGGCCTGGAGCCTTGTCTACAAGCTTTCCGAAGAGGCTGCCGTATGAGGGAATGGTGGCGGTCCTCCGTCGCCTATTCCATCTTTCCGATGTCCTTCCAGGACAGCGATGGCGACGGGTTTGGGGGACATCAACGGCATCATCAGCCGGCTCGACTATCTCGAGTGGCTGGGGGTCGATCTCATCTGGCTGGGGCCGCTCTACAAATCGCCCCTGATCGATGCCGGCTGGTGAAGGTGGAGTGAGGGCAGACACCACGCACGCTTTACCCTCGTAGACCTCATCCTGAGCTTGGCCCTGGCAGACCTTATCCTGAGCTTGTCGAAGGACGAGGTCGTTGGCGCAGTGGCCGCGAACTCGTGGTTCGACAGGCTCACCATGAGGTCTTCGGGACGCCCATGCGCTCACCACAACGGTCACCTGCTTTGCGCGCGGTGGACAAACGCATGCTACTCGGAGAACCCTTGGGTACACGCTGCGGGAGCCGATGGCCGAGACCCTCTCTATCCTGGTGATCGACGACAACGCCATCCGCGCCTCGATCATCGAGGCGGGATTGCGCGAGGCTGGGCACGCGGCGGTGCAGGTTATTACCGATATCGAGGGCGTGGCGCGGCGCATCGGCGAGATCGCCCCGGACGTGGTGATCGTCGACCTCGAAAATCCCAATCGGGACGTGCTCGAGCACTTCTTTGCCATCAGCCGTTCGCTTCAGCGCCCGATTGCCATGTTCGTCGACAAGTCCGACCCCTCGGAGATCGAGGCGGCGGTGGAGGCGGGGGTGTCGGCCTATGTGGTCGACGGGCTGCGTAAGGACCGGATCAAGCCAATTCTGGATATGGCGATCGTGCGCTTCCGTGCCTTCTCGCGGTTGCGGGACGAACTCGAGGCCGCGCGCTCCGAACTTGAGGGACGCAAGATCATCGACAAGGCCAAGGGCATCCTGATGTCGACCCGCGGCCTGACCGAGGAGCAGGCCTATGGGCTGCTGCGCTCGACCGCGATGAACCAGAACCGGCGCATCGTCGAGATCGCCCAGGCGCTGATCACCGCCTCGGAACTGCTGGGACCATGAAGGGGGTGAGGTCATGGGGCTGACGCAGATCATCGCGGGATATGTGCCGCTGCTCGACAGCGCCGTGCTGCTGGCGGCCCAGGAGTTCGGCTTCGCCGAGGCCGAGGGGCTGGAACTCAAGCTGGTGCGAGAGACCTCCTGGGCCAATATCCGCGACCGCGTCGCCATCGGTCATCTCGACGTTGCCCATATGCTGGGGCC
>JAEYXQ010000132.1 GCA_023431205.1 Pseudomonadota bacterium
CCAGTCGCCGGGCTCCGGCGTCGCCATGGGCATGTACAACCTCGACGATTCCATCGCCGACTTTGCCCGCGCCTCGATGAACTACGCGCTCAACCGCGGCGTGCCTTGCTATCTGTCGACCAAGAACACCATCCTCAAGGCCTATGACGGCCGCTTCAAGGACATCTTCCAGGAAATCTATGAAGCCGAGTTCAAGGACAAGTTCGAAGAAGCCAAGATCTGGTACGAACACCGCCTGATCGACGACATGGTGGCCTCGGCCCTCAAGTGGTCCGGCGGCTATGTCTGGGCCTGCAAGAACTATGATGGCGACGTGCAGTCCGACACCGTGGCCCAGGGCTTTGGCTCGCTTGGCCTGATGACCTCCGTGCTGATGACGCCCGATGGCAAGATCGTGGAAGCCGAAGCCGCGCACGGCACGGTGACCCGTCACTACCGCCAGCACCAGCAGGGCAAGGAAACCTCGACCAACTCCACCGCCTCGATCTTTGCCTGGACTCGTGGCCTGGCCCACCGTGCCAAGCTCGACGACAACGCCGAACTGGCCAAGTTTGCCGCAACGCTCGAGAAGGTCACCGTCGACACCATCGAAGAAGGCAAGATGACCAAGGACCTGTCGCTGCTGGTCGGTCCCGATCAGCCGTGGCTGTCGACCCTTGGCTTTCTCGACGCGATCGACGAGAACCTGCAGAAGGCCATGGCGTAAGCCACTAAAGCTGAATCAACACATGTAGAGCCGGGCAGCAATGCCCGGCTATTTGCTTTCGCCGCGGTGCCATAGTTCAACCCGAATCCGCAGCGCCACTGACGGCAAAAAGGGGTTGTGCATGAAGTGGGCAAAGCGGATCGGCCTGGCCTTGCTGCTGGCGATCGTCGTAATCGTCGTTGCCAACGGCAGCTGGAGAGCGGCGCCACCGGCAGAGCCTACGGTGCAGCTGATCGCACACCGGGGCGTGCACCAGACGTTTGACCGCAGCAACCTCGAAAACGACACCTGTACGGCCGAGCGGATATTTCCGCCGACGCACCAATTTCTCGAGAACACCCTGCCCTCGATGGAAGCGGCGTTCGCCTATGGCGCCGATATTGTCGAACTGGACGTGCACCCGACCACGGATGGCAAGTTTGCAGTGATGCACGATTGGACCGTGGACTGCCGGACCGAGGGTACCGGAGATACCCGCAGCCACGACATGGCCTACCTCAAGACGCTCGACCTCGGCTACGGCTACACCGCCGATGGCGGCGACACCTACCCGTTCCGCGGCACGGGGGTCGGCATGATGCCGGAGCTCAAGGAGGTGCTCGGCGCGATGCCAACGCGCCGGTTCCTGGTCAACTTCAAGAGCAACGAACAACGCGAAGGCGACATGCTGGGCGACCTTGTCGCCGCCAATCCGGACTGGCGCGCTGCCGTTTGGGGCGCCTATGGCGGCGATCCTCCCACCTACCGTGCGGCAGAGCGGATCGACGGCCTGCATGTGTGGTCCCGCCGCGGCCTGGTGGACTGCCTGCTGCAGTACGTGACTCTCGGCTGGAGCGGCTACATGCCGGAGGCCTGCCGTAACACCATGATCATGCTGCCCATCAACGCCGGGCCCTGGGTCTGGGGCTGGCCGAACCTGTTCCTTCAGCGGGTCCGCGACGCCGGCAGCGAGGTGATCCTGCTCGGTCCCTACGGGGCGGGCGACCCGGGCACTGCCGGCATCGACACACTCGAGCAACTGGCGCAGGTGCCGGAGCAGTTCGACGGCTATGTCTGGACCAACCGCATCGAGCTGATCGGTCCGGCAATGGCGGGCCGGTGAGGCACTTGGTAGCAATCGACGGCAGGTGAAACCGGCGCTAGGGTGCGGACGCATCCTCCTGACTTGTCTAGGTTCTCCAATTGCCGGTCGGCGTCCTCTACGCGCTTGTCGCCTACTCCGTCTATTCGTGCGGCGACGCCATCATCAAGGGCCTCGGCCAGTCGCTGTCCGTATTCGAGATCGGCTTCTTCGTCGCCGTGTTCTCCCTGATCCCCGCACTGTTCTCGCGACCCAAAGGTGAACTCTGGCGCGAGAGCTTCAGGATGCGGCGCCCCCTGCTGGTGCATCTGCGCTCGTTCAGCGGCGTCGCCTCCTCGATGCTGATCACCTTCGCCTTCGTCACCATCCCGTTCGCGGAAGCCTATGCGCTGGTGTTCATGATGCCGGTGTTCATCACGCTGATGTCGGTCCTGCTGCTGCGCGAGCGGGTGGACGTGGTGCGCTGGAGCATGCTGCTGCTCGGCTTCGTCGGCGTACTGCTGGTGGTGCGGCCAGGTTTCCGCGAGCTGGAACCAGGCCATTTCGCAGCGCTTGGCTGCGCAGTGTTCGGCGCGGCCACCACCACCATCCTGCGCATCGTGGCACCCACCGAGAAGCGTGTGAGCCTCATCCTGCTGCCGGCGATCTATGTGACAGTTGCCAACGCCGTGCTGATGATCCCCGGCTTCGTCGTTCCAAGCTGGGAGCAACTGGCGCTGCTGGCGGCCAGTGGCGGGCTGATCGGGGTCGGGCACCTGATGCTCATCGCCGCCACGCGGAATGCCGACGCCAGCCAGGTGGCACCGGTGCAATATGTGCAGATCATCTGGGCGATTGCACTCGGCGCGCTGTTCTTCAGCGAGTTCCCCGACTGGATCGTCTACCTGGGCCTGAGCGTGGTGGTGCTGTCTGGCCTCGTCAATGTCTATGTCGACGGTTCACGCGCGCGTCTTGCCGGCCGCTATGCCGAATATCGCGCGCGTGATCCCAATTCGCCGACCAACCTGCCGGAAGTGCAGACCCCGGAAATCTAGCCGATCACCGTCCGGATGGCAGCGACGGCGTCCTGCGCCTTGCTGCCATCAGGCCCGCCCGCCTGCGCCATATCCAGACGGCCACCACCGCCCTGCCCGCCCAGGGCAGCAGCACCGGCACGGACCAAGTCGACCGCCGAGAAGCGGCCGGTGAGATCCTCGGTGACGCCGACGGCCACGCCGGCCTTGCCATCCTCGGCGACACCGACGATGGCAACGATGCCCGAACCAACCTGCTTCTTGGCCTGGTCAACCAGACCTCGAAGGTCCTTGGGCTGCAGCCCTTCGACCACCCGGCCGACGAAGGCCACGCCGTTGACGGTCTCTGACCCCTGTGGGGCGCCGCCGGCACCACCACCTATTGCCAGCTTCTGGCGGGCTTCGCTCAGAGCGCGCTCGGAGCGCTTCAACTGCTCCTGCAGAGCCTCGATACGCTCCAGCACTTCATGCTGGCCGGACCGCAGGAGGCTTGCCGCGGAATTGACGATGGCGACATTGGCATTGCCACGGTGGCGGGCGGCATTGCCGGTGAGCGCCTCGATGCGGCGAACACCGGCAGCGACGGCGCCTTCGCCGACGATCGACACCAGGCCCACATCGCCGGTGCGGCGCACATGGGTGCCACCGCACAGTTCCACCGACCAGCCCAGCGCGTTGCCGGTCGGCTCACCCATGGAGACGACGCGAACCTCGTCGCCGTATTTTTCGCCGAACAGGGCGCGAGCGCCCGACTCCTTGGCTTCCTCGACGCCCATCAGCCGCGTTTCGACCGGGGTGTTCTGCAGCACGATGGCATTGGCGATGTCTTCCACCTGGGCCAGTTCCTGTTCGGTGACCGGCTTGGTGTGGACGAAGTCAAAGCGCAGCCGCTCCGGCGAAACCAGCGACCCCTTCTGGGCAACATGGTCGCCGAGAACGAGGCGCAGGGCCTCATGCAGCAGGTGCGTGGCAGAGTGGTTGGCACGGATCGCCGAGCGCCGGTCGTGATCCACGACCAGTTCAACCGCCTGGCCGACCCGCAGTTCACCTTCGGCGACGGTGACGTGATGGGCAAAAACGCCATGGTGCTTGTGGGTGTCGGTGACAGTGGCGGCAATGCCCTCAGCCCTGAGCTGACCGCTGTCGCCGACCTGACCGCCGCTTTCACCATAGAACGGAGTCTGGTTGAGCACGGCAATGCCCGTCTCGCCGGCAGCCAGCACGGATACCTCAGCACCATCGCGCAGTAGGGCCTTGATCTCGCCTTCGGCCACTTCGGTCTCGTAGCCAAGGAACTCGGTGGGACCAATCTTGTCAGCCAGCCCGTACCAGACCGTGTCGGTCGCAGCCTCGCCAGAGCCGGCCCAACTCTTGCGGGCTTCGGCCTTCTGGGCAGCCATGGCAGAATCGAAGCCGGCCTGATCGACAGCGATGCCGCGGTTGCGCAGCGCGTCCTGGGTCAGGTCGAGCGGGAAGCCATAGGTGTCGTAGAGCTTGAACGCGGTGGCGCCGTTGAGCACATCGCCTTCGGCCAGATCACGGCTTTCATCGGCGAGGATCTGCAGGCCACGGCCAAGCGTCTTGAGAAAGCGCCCTTCTTCGAGGCGCACCGTTTCGGTGATCATCGCCTCGCCGCGGCTGAGCTCAGGATAGGCCTGGCCCATTTCGCGAACCAGCGCCGGCACCAGCTTGTAGATCACCGGCTCGTTGGCGCCGAGCAGTGTGGCGTGGCGCATGGCCCGGCGCATGATGCGGCGCAGCACATAGCCTCGGCCCTCGTTGGAGGGCAGGACGCCTTCGGCGATCAGGAAGCTCATCGAGCGCAGGTGGTCGGCGATCACGCGCAGGCTCTGCTTGCCGGGACCATCCACGTCAGCGCCGGTGGCGCCCGAAGCGGCGAAGATCAGCGCCCGGAACAGGTCGATGTCGTAGTTGTTGTGGACGCCCTGCATGACCGCGGCCATGCGTTCAAGACCCATGCCGGTATCGATTGAGGGACGCGGCAGGCCCGTGCGGGAGCCATCTGCGTGCTGCTCGTACTGCATGAACACGAGGTTCCAGATCTCGATCCAGCGGTCGCCATCCTCGTCAGGCGAGCCCGGGGGGCCGCCCCAGACGTCCTCACCGTGATCGTAGAAGATCTCGGAACAGGGACCGCAGGGACCGGTGTCCCCCATCTGCCAGAAGTTCGACTTGGCGCCCAACCGGACGATGCGGTCGTCGCTGAGGCCGGCTACCTTCTTCCACAGGGCGTGCGCTTCGTCGTCGTCCTCGTAGATGGTGACCATCAGCCGCTCGCGCGGCAGCGCCCAATCCTTGGTGAGCAGCGTCCACGCCAGCTCGATGGCGCGCTCCTTGAAGTAGTCGCCGAACGAGAAGTTGCCGAGCATCTCGAAGAAGGTGTGATGCCGGGCGGTGAAGCCGACATTGTCGAGGTCGTTATGCTTGCCGCCGGCGCGAACGCATTTCTGGGCCGTCGCGGCAGTCGAATAGGGACGCTTTTCGACGCCGGTAAAGACGTTCTTGAACTGCACCATGCCCGCATTGGTGAACATCAGCGTCGGATCGTTGCGCGGCACCAGCGGGCTCGACGACACGGCCTCGTGGCCATTGCGGGCGAAGAAATCGACGAAGCTCGTACGGAGGTCGTTTACGCTGGTCATCAACGGGCTTTCATTGGGCAAGCGGGCACGGCGGACGCCGTGGCGAGATCGGCTGGCTTTCTATCGTGTGGCTTGCCGCAATGTCCAGCATTGCCGCACCCTTGCGCCCCCGCGAGAGTCGCAGACGACAGAAAAAAGGCACCGCGCCAGCGGTGCCTTGAACTATCCCTGCATGGGGAGGAGGACTACTCGGCGTCACCGTCGTCTTCGCCACCGGCAACCAGCAGCACCTCACCCAGGAGCCCCGAGCTTTCACGCACGCCCTGCTCGATGGTGTTGGCGACGTTCGGGTTGTCCTTGAGGAACTGACGGGCATTTTCACGCCCCTGCCCCAGGCGCTGCGAATCCCAGGAGAACCAGGCACCGGACTTCTCGATGATGCCGGACTTCACGCCAAGGTCGAGCAGTTCGCCGGTCTTGGAGATACCTTCGCCATACATGATGTCGAATTCGACCTGACGGAAGGGCGGTGCTAGCTTGTTCTTGACCACCTTCACGCGGGTCTGGTTGCCGACGATCTCCTCGCGGTCCTTGAGGGCACCGATGCGGCGGATGTCGAGGCGCACCGAGGCGTAGAACTTGAGTGCGTTGCCACCCGTCGTGGTCTCGGGCGAGCCATACATGACGCCGATCTTCATGCGGATCTGGTTGATGAAGATGACGAGGCACTTCGACTTCGAGATCGAGGAGGTCAGCTTGCGCATGGCCTGGCTCATCAGGCGAGCCTGCTGGCCGGGAAGAGAATCACCCATCTCGCCTTCGAGTTCGGCGCGAGGCGTCAGCGCCGCCACCGAGTCCACCACCAGCACGTCGATGGCGCCGGAGCGGACCAGGGTGTCGGTGATTTCGAGCGCCTGCTCACCGGCATCCGGCTGGGAAATCAGCAGGTCGTCGACATTGACGCCGAGCTTGCGGGCATAGATCGGATCGAGCGCATGCTCGGCATCGACGAAGGCACAGATGCCACCCTTGCGCTGGGCTTCGGCGATGACATGGAGCGCAAGCGTGGTCTTGCCTGAGGATTCCGGCCCGAAGATTTCGACAATACGTCCCTTGGGCAAGCCCCCGATGCCGAGCGCGATATCGAGGCCAAGCGATCCCGTGGAGATCGACTCCACTTCGATCGAGGACGCTTCGCCAAGGCGCATGATGGAGCCCTTGCCGAAATTGCGCTCAATCTGGCTGAGCGCGGCGGCAAGCGCCTTGTCCTTGTCCATCGATCCACCTTCAACGATACGCAGCGGCGCGTTAGCCATGAGTCCGTCTCCTTATTCCACGCCCGGACAGCGCGCGCAACGCGACCAGACCGTCGATGAACAGCAAGTATCAGTGACGTCTTTGTTCTCATAATGTTCCGGTATCGTCAAGGGACAAAATGAGAACATCTCTGCTCCCGCTACATCGGCTCAGGACCAAAAGTATGATTTTTGCCTCTGGACAGCCGAAGCGGTGTTGCGTTCTATGCCGCCACCTTTTCCGACCGTCGCGCCGAGGAGCCGCCGATGAACCTGATCCAGTATTTCGACCGTGCCAGCGAACGCGCGGTAGCACAGGTGGAAGGCGGCGTTGCCCGCCGCGTGAACGGTGCAAGCAGCGTCTACAGCCTTGCCTGGGAAGCCCAGAACCTCAAGACCGGTGGCCTGCCGGCGCTTGTGGCGCAGCACGGACTTGGGGAGACCGTGGACATCGCAGAGCTGCTGGCGGAAGGCCGTATGCTGGCCCCGATCGACCATCCGGACAAGGCGCACCTGCACGTCACCGGTACTGGCCTCACCCATCTCGGCTCGGCGGCGACGCGCGACGCCATGCACAAGACCGACAAGCCCGAGGGCGAACTCACCGATTCCATGAAGATGTTCCGCATGGGCCTCGAGGGCGGCAAGCCCGTGGGTGGCATGAAGGGCGTGCAGCCGGAATGGTTCTACAAGGGCAACGGGCACATCGTGGCCAATCCGGGCCATCCGATCCCCTCCCCCGCTTTTGCCCTCGACGCCGGTGAGGAGCCGGAGATCGCCGGCATCTACCTGATCGACAAGAACGGCATGCCGCGTCGCCTGGGATTCGCGCTGGCCAACGAGTTCTCGGATCACGTGACGGAGCGGATCAACTACCTCTATCTCGCCCATTCCAAGTTGCGGGCGTGCTCGTTCGGGCCGGAACTGCTGGTGGGCGATCTGCCGGCCGATATCCGCGGCACCTCCCGTATCCTGCGCGACGGTGAAGTGCTGTGGGAAAAGCCGTTCCTGTCGGGTGAGGACAACATGAGCCACACCATCGCTAACCTCGAGTACCACCACTTCAAGTACCCGCTGTTCCGCCAGCCGGGCGACGTGCACGTCCACATGTTCGGCACGGCGACGCTCAGCTTTGCGGATGGGGTGCAGACCCGACCGAACGACATCTTCGAGATCGAGGCGCCGCAGTTCGGCCATGCCCTCCGTAACCCCCTGCGGACCGAAGAAGAGCACACCCTTGTGGTGAGCGGCCTGTACTGAGGCTGTCTTACGCACCTTGGGAGGGCGACATGGCGAAGCAGTTCGACAAGCGGCGGGTGGGCAACACCGCGCTGGAGATGACCAGGCTGGGATTTGGCGGCGCCACCATCGCCGGCAGCTTCCACGCGGTCCCCGCCGCGCAGGGCCGCGCCACCTTGGCCCACGCGCTGGACCTCGGCATCAACTATGTCGACACCGCCCCCCACTATGGCTTCGGCCGCTCGGAGCACCTGATGGGTGATGTGCTGCGGGAGCGCCCCGGGGAGGCGCTGCTGTCCACAAAAGTGGGGCGGCGGCTGGTACCGGTGCGGGGGCCGCTGGAGCACAAGGCGGAGTTCGTCGATCCACTGCCCTTTGCCGAGGTCTACGACTATTCCTATGACGGCATCATGCGGTCGTACGAGGACAGTCTGCAGCGGCTGGGCATGAGTGCGGTGGACATCCTCTATGTCCACGACATTGGCGCGGCGACCCACGGCGTCGAGGACAACCGCCACTACTGGGCACAGCTGGAAGGCGGCGGCTATCGGGCGCTGAGGGAGCTGCGCGACAGCGGCGCGGTGAGCGCCATCGGCCTCGGCGTCAACGAGTGGCAAGTGCTGATGGACGCCTTCTCCCTTGGCGAATGGGACGTGTTCCTCCTCGCCGGGCGCTACACGCTTCTGGAACAGACTGCGCTGCAGCCGTTCCTTGCCACCTGCCTTGAGCGGCAAACCTCGATCGTGGTCGGCGGCCCGTTCAACTCCGGCGTGCTGGTGGGCCGGGACACATACAACTACGCCAGGACCCCGCCGGAGATCGTGGCGAAGGTGGAGCGCATTGCGGCGGTCTGCCATGCCTTCGACATCCCCCTGCCCGCAGCGGCGCTGCAGTTCCCGCTGATGCACCCGGCCGTGTGCTGCGTGCTGCCCGGGCCACGCTCCCCCGAAGAGCTGGACGGCGTCGTCGCCTGGTGGGAGACGGAGATCCCGCCGGCGCTGTGGAGCGCACTGGCCGATGAGGGCCTGCTCGAACCCGGCACTCCGATCGGCTAGGGCGTGGACTCATAAGTCTTTAGCCAGATTCGGGTTGAAGCGAGCAGTACGGCTGCGAGGAAGTTTCTGGCCAGCTTGTCGAAGCGCGTTGCGACGCGGCGGAAGTGCTTGAG
>JAEYXQ010000121.1 GCA_023431205.1 Pseudomonadota bacterium
CCACCGAGCGCCATGCGCACGAACTCTCGTCCGGTCGCCTTGGCAATGGATTTGCCGAGCGAGGTTTTGCCGACACCCGGAGGGCCGACCAGGCACAGGATCGGACCCTTGAGCGTGCCGGTACGAGCCTGCACCGCCAGGTACTCGAGAATGCGTTCCTTGACCTTCTCGAGACCGTAGTGGTCCTCGTCCAGCACCTTCTCGGCCAGCAGGAGGTCGCGCTTGACCTTGCTCTTCTTGCCCCAGGGCAGGCCGAGCAGGGTGTCGAGATAGTTCCGCACAACGGTGGCCTCGGCCGACATCGGGCTCATCGACTTGAGCTTCTTCACCTCGGCATCGGCCTTGGCGCGTGCTTCCTTGGAGAGCTTGGTCTTCTTGATCCGGTCTTCCAGTTCGGAGATCTCGTTGGCGCCGTCTTCGCCGTCGCCGAGCTCCTTCTGGATCGCCTTCATCTGCTCGTTGAGGTAGTACTCGCGCTGCGTCTTCTCCATCTGCCGCTTGACGCGGGAGCGGATGCGCTTTTCCACCTGCAGCACTCCGATCTCGCCTTCCATCAGGCCGAGGACCTTCTGGAAACGCTCGATCACCGACACGGTCGACAGCAGGTCTTCCTTTTCGGGAATCTTGATCACGAGGTGGCTGGCAATGGTGTCGACCAGCTTGCTCGGGTTCTCGATCTGGCTGACCGCAGCGACGACCTCGGCGGAGATCTTCTTGTTCAGCTTCACATAGTTCTCGAACTCGGCCTGGGCGGAGCGGCCCAGCGCCTCGATCTCGGTCGCATCTTCTTCCGGCTCGGGCAGGATGGATGCCTCGGCCTCGAAGTACTCTTCGGTCTGCAGGTAGCGGTCGATGGTCGCGCGGTTGAGCCCTTCCACGAGCACCTTCACTGTCCCGTCCGGCAGCTTCAGCAGCTGCAGCACGGTGGCGATGGTACCGGTGGCATAGATCTCGTCCGGAGCGGGGTCGTCATCCTGCGCATTCTTCTGCGTGACCACGAGGATGTGCTTGTCGTCGCGCATCACCTCCTCGAGGGCCTTCACGGATTTCTCGCGGCCGACGAACAGGGGCACGATCATGCCGGGGAACACGACGATGTCGCGCAGGGGGAGAACTGGGTAAACCCGATCCCGGCTGAAATCGCCGGCGGGATTTGCGTCCGTCATCTCGTATCCTTTCCAGGGCGCGCGGGAGGAAGGAGATGAGAGCGCGCCCGTGATAGACAGCTCCAGCAACGAGACTGGGCTGATTCCGGTTAATAAATAGGTTCTCGGATGGGTGCCGCAAGTCAACCAGCACGGTTTTGTGACGGTTAAGATGTGAACGCAAACCAGCTCTGCGACAGGGGTTTATCCACCGTTTCGAAGGGAGCGCCGCATACCCGGGAAACCAGGCCGCGAGGGACACCGGCACGGAGTTCGTCACCGAAGAAGCACAAGTCGACGACCTTCGGTGCCACCGCTCTCGCCTGGACCTCATGGTGAGCCTGTCGAACCACGACGTCGCGGGCACCGAACTGCCTTGTACAGCACCTTCTGAGCACTGCAGCCGGGGTCGTTGCTTACCCGACATACCGCGCCCGCGGGCGGATGAGTTCTCCACTCTCCACCTGCTCCAGTGCATGCGCCAGCCAGCCCACGCTGCGGCCGAGGGCGAACAGCACCAGCGGCGCCTCGCGCGGCAGATCTTCGGAGAGAGTCAGCACGGCAAGGGCGAAGTCGATGTTGGGTGCCCTGCCGGTTACGCGTTCCGCGACCTCTGCCAGGTCGCGGCAGCCTCGCGGCACATCCAGATGCGCCATCAGTTCTGCCGCACGCGCGTCTCCATCGGGGTAAAGCGGGTGCCCCAGTGCCGGGATGGGCACCCCCTGCCCCAGCCGGCCCATCACCGCCCCCTCCGGGCCAAGGCGTTCGGCGTCCTCGATCAGGGCAAGCGCCGACAGGGCGGCTGTGCCATGCAGCGGCCCGGTCAGGGCGGCGAGACCGGACAGCACCGAGGCCGCCAGCGACGCGCCCGTCGAGGCGGTGACGCGGGCGGCAAAGGTCGAGGCGTTGAGTTCGTGATCAGCCAGCAGGACCAGTGTCCGGCGAAGCCGGTCGGCGGCCGCGGGCCTGCCCCAACCTGCCGCGAGGCGCGTGTGCAGCCCGGCCCGTGCCGGTTCGCTCCCGGCCAGGGCTGCCCCGATACCTGCCAACAGCCCCGCCGCCTCGGTGCGCAATACCGTCGGAGATCGCCCCGCCGTCGGCGGATCAGATGCCGCGCGCCGCGCCAGCAGCGCAAAGGCTGCTTCTATCCCTCCTCGAGCGATTTCCGTCATCGGCGGAAGCACGAGAGGTTTTGTGCCCCACAACAGCCCGGCGACCTGCTCCAATGTCGCCTCGCGGGAGAGCAGGGCCGCGTCCCTGCCACGGTAGAGCAGCCGCCCATCGTCAATGGTGGAGATGGCCGTGTTCAGGATTGGCTCGCCCCAGCGCATCGCCTCCGCGGCCACGGCCGCCTGTTTGCGCCGCCCGGCGCCGCGTTGCGCCAATCGGCGGACGTCGTCGGCGCGGTAGAGGCTGCGGCGGCTGTCCTCCGGGTCGGGCCTGGCCTTGATGCGGCCGCGGCTGACATTGGCATAGAGCGTCTGCGGCTGGGTTCCCAGCAACTCCAGCGCATCGGTGGCACTCAGCCATTCGGCCATGACATTGATCCAATCGATCAAGATTGACGTCAACATACACTGCCCTAGCTTCAGCCCAAACGGAAGCCCTGGAGGTTGACATGAATTCCGGTCTTGATGATGTGGTCGCCGCCGAGACGGTGCTGTCAGATGTCGATGGCGTCAGGGGCCGGCTCGTGGTGCGCGGCGTCTCGCTTGACGCATTGGTCGAGTCCGCCCGCTACGAGGACGCGGTCGGGTTGATGCTCGACGGTTTCGTCAAGGCGGAGGACTGGACAGCGGAGATCGGGCGGGCCCGCGCCGAAGTCTACCCCCTGCTCCACTACACTGGCCCAGGGGCAGACCTGCCGCCCACCGACGCCCTGCGGGCTCTGCTGGCCCGCCTGCCCGACACCACCGATGCGAGTACCGCCGCCCAACTCATAGCGGCCCATGCCGTCTTCACCGCCGGCACGCTGCGCCTGCGGCAAGGACTGGCGCCCATCGCCCCGGAGCCGACACTGCCGCATGCAGTCGACTTTCTGCGCATGGCCACGGGTGCGATGCCGAAGGAACGCCAAGCGGCAGCGCTCGACCGCTACCTCGTCACCGTCATCGACCACGGCCTCAACGCTTCCACCTTCGTGTCGCGCATCGTGGCCTCGACGCAGGCCGGGCTCACCTCCTCGGTGCTCGCCGCCTTGGGGGCACTGAAGGGGCCGCTGCATGGCGGTGCGCCGGGACCGGTGCTGGACATGCTCGATGCCATCGGAGAGCCGACCAATGCGTATCCTTGGCTGGAAACGGCCCTTGCCCGTGGCGAGCGTCTGATGGGCTTTGGTCACCGCATCTATCGCGTCCGCGACCCGCGCGCCGATGCGCTGAAAGGCGCCGTTCGCCTGCTCGCCGCCTCCGGCGCCATCGATCCGGCCCGGTTGGGGTTGGCCGAGGCGGTGGAGCAGGCCGCCCTCGACCTGCTGCGGCGCAAGAAGCCGGACCGGCCGCTCGACATCAATGTGGAGTTCTACACGGCACTGCTGCTGGAAGCGCTCGGCTTTCCGCGCGAGGCATTCACCTGCGTGTTTGCATCGGGCCGGGTCGCAGGCTGGATCGCCCATGCGCGGGAACAGGCGCTGACGGGCCGGCTGGTGCGGCCGAAATCGGTCTATGTCGGGCCGGTGCCGCGGGAGGCGGCATAGGTTGGTGGACGCGGATGCCCCCCCCTCACCCTAACCCTCTCCCCCGAGGAAGAGAGGACGCAGAACCGGTCGCTCAGCGCCAAAGCGAAGCACCGCAGGTGCAACATCGTCCCCTCGCCCATCCGGGGAGAGGTCCAGGGTGAGGGGTCTCCCCACGCGGCCGTTCCACAAACAAAAAAACGCCGGGCTGGTCGCCCGGCGTTCGCATTCGTCACCCTACCGCGACGCTTAGGCGCCGGCGGGCATGTCTTCCTTCTTGCGCTCGGAGTAGATGTAGAGCGGACGCACGTCCTTGCCCTTCACCACTTCTTCCGAGATCACCACTTCCTCGACGCCTTCCAGCGACGGCAGGTCGTACATGGTGTCGAGCAGGATCGCTTCCATGATCGAGCGGAGGCCGCGGGCGCCGGTCTTGCGCTCGATGGCCTTCTCGGCGATCGCCTTGAGGGCGTCCTCGTGGAAGGTGAGTTCCACCTCTTCCATCTGGAACAGGCGCGCATACTGGCGGACCAGGGCGTTCTTGGGCGCGGTCAGGATTTCGATCAGCGCCGGAACGTCGAGATCTTCCAGCGTCGCCAGCACCGGCAGGCGGCCGATGAATTCGGGGATAAGGCCGAACTTCACCAGGTCTTCCGGCGCCACGTCCTTCAGCACCTCGCCGACGCGACGGTCCTGCGGGTCCTTCACCGTGGCCGAGAAGCCGATGCCCGAACCCTCGCCGCGCGCCGAGATGATGCGCTCGAGGCCGGCAAAGGCGCCGCCACAGATGAACAGGATATTTGTCGTGTCCACCTGCAGGAATTCCTGCTGCGGATGCTTGCGCCCGCCCTGCGGCGGCACGGAGGCGACGGTGCCTTCCATGATCTTCAGCAGCGCCTGCTGCACGCCTTCGCCCGACACATCGCGGGTGATCGACG
>JAEYXQ010000081.1 GCA_023431205.1 Pseudomonadota bacterium
AACGTCGGCTCACCGCATAGCTTACGTAGGCGGCGACATCGGCCCCAGCACCAGGAAGAATACCCACGGTGGTTCCTGTCACGTTACCTCGAAGGAGCTGCCTCCAGTACGTCTTCAGCATGAACCCCCAGTCCTTGAAGATATTCCCGACAGCGGCGGGCGCGCGGTCCCAGGCCTTGCCTCCGGATAGCACCGTGCGCAGCACCTCGGAGATGGCGAAGATGCCGATCATGACAGGAATAAAATCGATGCCCGCAAGCATCTCGGTTGAGCCAAAAGTCAGGCGAGGCACACCAGCAGGATTGTTCAGGCCTACAGATGCAATCGTCAGGCCGATGAAGAGGCTTAAGAGCCCCTTTGCGGGATTCGAATCTCCCATGAAAACTGCACAGGTGAGGCCGAGCAATGCGATCCAGAAGTATTCGGGAGAAGAGAATTTGATGGCAATTTCTGCGAGAGAAGGGGCCGCGAAGATCAGTACGATTGTTCCAAAAAGACCACCAAGCGCGGAAAAGAGGACGCAAGCACCCAGCCCAAGTTCCGCTTGGCCCTTTTGGGTTAGCTTATAGGTGTCGTCTACATAGGCGGCGGAAGCAGGCGTCCCAGGAATACGTAACAATGCGCCCGGGATGTCGCCGGCAAAGATCGCCATCGCCGAACAGGCTACAATGGCGCCGACGGCAGCAACCGGTTCCATGAAGAAGGTGAGCGGAACAAGCAGCGCAGTCGCCATCGTTGCTGTGAGGCCTGGTACCGCACCGACAAAGAGCCCGAACATGGAAGCGGCGATGACGGTAAGAATGACATTAGAGGTTGCCACCAGGCTGAAGGCTTGAAGAATGACGTCCATTTTTCTCTCCTACCAGGGTAGCCGTGGGACTATGCCGAAGGGCAAGGGAACGAGCAGCATCGTCCTGAAAATGAAATCACACGCGAGCGCTGCGAGACCAGCCAGAAGAAGGGCCTTCCCCGGATGAACCTTCAGGAGCAGAAACATTGCGAAAGTTACGATGAAGGCCGTCGGGATGAACCCAATGACCTGGGCGAAGAAGATGTAGAACACGACGAGAAGCAGCGTCGCCACAACCCCGGCAAGCGCCTTCGGGCTCTTGATCTCGTCCGAAAGAAAGATCCACGGCTCGTTACCCTGTTTGATCCCCGTGTAAAGAAGGCGCAACGAACATCCGACAAAGCCTACGGCGATGAGGATGGGGAAAGTAGCTGCTCCATAGTCTTGTCCCGGGATTGCCGGCAGACTGAAGGAGTACCAGGCAAGTAGGATGCCCGCGAGCAGGAAGACCGCTCCGATCGTGGTGTCGCTGAAACGCATGAGAGCACCTGATTGATGATTGTCGGGCAGGCCCGGCCGTGGCCGGACCTGCAAATGGCTGCACGCGGCTACTTGGCCAGTCCGATCGCCTTCATCGTTTCACCGAAGTTGACATCGTTGGTCGCCATGAAGTTACCGAACTCCTCGCCTGGAAGGAAGTTCGCCCCAAAACCCTGTGCGCTCAGGAACTGGTTGTATTCCTCGCTGTTGTAGACCTTTTCCAAGGCAGCAACCAGCTTGTCGCGGATGTCGTCCGGGAGGCCCTTGGGGGCAACGATGCCACGCCAAGCGCCAAATTCCCAGTCGGAACCCGTCTCCTCCTTCAGGGTCGGCACGTCAGGGAAGAGCTTGGAGCGTTCCTTGCTCATGTAGGCAAGCGACTTCACCCGGCCCGCCTCGATGAGAGCGCGAGCTTCGACAAGTGACGACGGTACGATCTCGGTTCCACCCGAAAGCAGCTCCTGAAGACCACTTGCGGCCCCATCGCTTGGTACCCAGGTGACGGTGGATGCGTCGATGCCCTCCGCATTGAGCAGGCCGGCGATTGCCACATGCCAGCTCGATCCCTGGCCGCTGCCTGTCGCCCGGAAGGTGCCGGGCTGCGAGGTCTTTATAGCCTCCAGCAGTTCGCCGAGGTTCTGATATTCGGAATCGGCAGATACCTGCACGCCGGCCGGATCCTGGTTCATCAGGGCAAGAGGCGTGTAGACCTTGTAGTCCAGCTCCGTCAGCCCGAGCCAGTGCATCAGGTTGACCTCTGTTGTCGCAAGGCCAAGCGTATAGCCATCGGGCTCCGCGTCTGCCATGGCCGAGTGACCGACGACGCCGGATCCACCGGTACGGTTGACCACGTTAACCGACTGTCCGAGTTCCTTTTCCAGCCCTACCGCGACAACGCGCGCCACGGCGTCGGTGCCGCCGCCCGCACCCCAGGCGACCAGCAGAGTGATGGGGCGATCGGGATATTCGGCCCATGCGGGCATTGCTGTTGCCGACAGCAAGAGAGCTGCAATGATACCTTTTGCGAATTTCATGTTGTTCCTCCCAAAGTTTTGCAAGTGATGGTGTCGTGTCAGGTCAGCGATGTCATCAGTTTCGTCGTTCCTCCTCCGAATTCTGTCTCAATCTAGCGCCTACTGCCCGTCGTCACAGTCCTCCTGCGACCGTGATGACGGTACCGGTAATGAAACCGGAACCTGGTGATGCAAGCCATAGGGCCGCGCGCGCGATATCCTCCGGCTCGGCGATGCGCCCCATTGGCGTCAGTGCCGCAATCCTGGCCGGGCGCTCGGGGTTTCCGCCTTCGAGGTGGATCCGGGTATTGGTCGTTCCGACGCGGATGGCGTTCACCCGAATGCCCTCCGGCGCCAGTTCCTTTCCTGTCCCCGCCGTTATCGTTTCCACCGCGCCCTTCGAAGCCGCGTAGTGGATGTACTCGTTCGGGCTGCCCAGAGCTGCCGCAAGGGAGGACATGTTGACGATCGTTCCGCCATTTCCGCCGTGCCGGGTCGACATGCGTCGGGCCGCCTCCTGGGTGCAATAGACGACGCCGTAGGTATTGACCGCGAACGTTCTCTCGAGCTCTTCGGGCTGGAGTTCCTCCAGACGGCAAGCTCGCCCGATGATGCCGGCATTGTTCACGAGGCAGGAAACGCGGCCGAGGGTCTTGTCACATCTCGCAAACAACTGTCTGACGTCCTCTCGATCGCCGACATTACCACGCACCGCGACCGCTCGGGCACCCGCAGCCTCGCAATCTGCCACCACTTTGGCGGCGGCATCTGCGTCACTCAGGAAGTTCACGCAAACATCGAAGCCCTCGGCTGCCAGCAGTCTTGCGGTCGCAGCCCCAATGCCGTGGCTTGCACCGGTGACCAGCGCGACGGGTCTATTCTGCTGTACCCCTGCGGTATGCTTAGCCGCCTCCATTACATAACGCTCTCGAGAATTTCCGCGTATTCCGCGCCGGTGAGATTGCGGGGATTGGTTTGATGGCTGTGGTCAGCGAGCGCGCGTTCGCATGTCCAGGCAAAGACGTCCCGCGTGACGCCAAGGGTGGACAATTTGCCAGGCACGCCGAGCTTGCGGTTCAAGTCGTCAAGCGCATCTGCCAGCGTCGTGCCCGCGATCCCTGCAGCAGCCTCAAGCCTGCTGATCTTGTCGGCTGTGGCCGCATGCGAGGCGTTGGCCCGCAGGACCGGTGGCATCAATATCGCATTGAGGGTGCCATGGTGGAGCTTGAGTTCCTTCAGTCCGCCCAATGCGTGGCTGAGAGCGTGAACGGCGCCCAGCCCCTTCTGGAAGGTCAAACCGCCCTGCAACGCTCCCATCATCACCTCGGTACGGGCGGCTAAGTCGGCTCCATTCGCGTAGGCCTTTGGCAGGGCCTCCCAGATGCGCGCGAAGCCATCCAAAGCGATCGCCTCGGCCGGAGGATTGTAGCGTGGCGACAGATAGGTTTCGATGCAGTGAGACAGGGCATCCAGCCCCGTTGCAGCGGTGAGTGCGGGAGGAAGTCCCAGCGTCAGCTCGGGATCGCAGATCGCGCGCCGAGGAATGAGGTAGGGGCTGATGAAGCCCAGTTTGCGACCATCGTCCAACGTGATGAGGGCTGCCCGCCCGACTTCCGATCCCGTGCCGGCAGTTGTGGGTACGGCCACCAGCGGCGCAACTGCATTGGTGATCTTGGGTATGCCACCAAGGATGGCGGCATATTGCTCCAACTCCCCCTCATGTGTCGCAAGCAGGGCAACGCCCTTGGCAAGATCGATGGGCGAGCCGCCACCGATCGCCACCACGCCATTGCAGCCGTGCTGCCGATAGGTCACCAATGCTTCCTGGACGGCAGATTCGGTGGGATTGGTCGGGACATCCAGGAACGCCGGAGCCGATGAAAGCACCTGCATTGCATCACTACCCAGCAGCCCTGCAGCCTTTACGCCGTGGTCGCTGATGACGAAGGGTCTGGTGATGCCCAGTTCCTCCAAAGTTTCACTAAGAGAAGAAACTGCACCTGCGCCAAAATGGATCGTTGTCAGGTATTGGATGATGTTCATGTCTGCTCCCGGGAGAATGCTGGTGCCCAAGGCCGCGGCGCGGATATGGCTGCGGCAATCGGGCCGAAACAGGATGGGAAAAGGTGACGGAGGTTCTCAGGCCGCATCATGCGCGAACTGATCCGATCGATCGCAGTCATTGCCACCTCCCAGTGTCAATCCGGCATAGACCGCCTCCTCAAAGCAAATCCTGCCTGTCCACAATATGGACGTTCTGTCCACTTCATGGTTGCTGAGCCGGACACCTTTGTCAATCGCAAAGCTGGTCCTGCGTTATCTGGAAGTGCATGCACGCTGACCACCAGATCTGCCGTCACCATTATTGGTGACGCCGGTGTCCTTGCGAAAGTTACCTTAGCCGCGCATCATGGCGCTAGCGTTTGAAACAATCTTGTCCGGCGATCAACACGATGAACGAGCACACAGCTGTATCTACAGGAGAGGCGTTTGGCCCCACCGTGCAAGGTGCAGCCTCCTTCTCGAAATTTATGACTGTGCTGCAAGTAATTGCTGACAACCCGGGAAAGTTCGACATCGCGCGGCTCACCGCCACCGCTCGGTTTCCCCGTGCAACGACCTACCGGATCGTTGCAGGCCTCGCCGCTGAAGGGCTGGTAATGCAGAGCCCCGACGGCACCTACACGCTCGGCTACCGGCTCATTCAGCTTGCATCGAAGAGTTGGGAAGCTTCCGATATGCGAACCGCCGCGCGCCCCTTTATCGAGGCGCTTCGCGATGCCACCAAGGAAACCGTTCACCTTGCGGTGCCAAGCGGCAATGGCATGGCGTATATCGACAAGCTGGAAAGTCCAAACGCGGTACGCATGATGACCAGGATTGGCGCGCGCGTTGAATTTCACTCAACCTCGGTCGGCAAGGCCTATCTTGCCGCACTTCCAGAGGAGCGGGCCCGGAAGATCATCGCGGGGCTTGAACTGCGCCCGTTCACCAAGTTCACCTTCACCGACCACGATCTCTTCCTTGATGAGATCAGGAAGACCCGGGATCGGGGGTATTCCTATGATCATGAGGAAAATGAGCGAGATATTCGCTGCTTTGGCAGCGCCATCTACGATCGATCCGGCGAGCCGGTTGCAGGGGTAAGCATCAGCATACCGCTCTACCGCTACGACGAAGGCAAGCACGCGGACTATGCCAGGATGATCCGGGAAACGGCCGCGTCGATCACGCAGTCATTGCAGGCGGTAGTTAAATAGACGGCAGTAGCCGCGGCGAGGGAACGCATAGCGGACAACCAGTAAACACTCTTTCAGTCTACCTCATCCGTTGAGCAAGATTGCGAGCCGCTACTAAGCGAACTCACGAGTAGCTCACCACATCGTAAGCGCTTGCGTCGCTCAATCTGGCCTACCTCCGTCATTGGTGACGTGGCTGGTCGCGAAGGAGGCGACGCCGCCCACTGTATCCCGGTCTTCACCAGCGCCATCGGCAACATGCTTGACAATACACTGACGCTCCCCAACACCTGATCATTTGTTGGCTAAGGTTCGAGCTCTGAGCACATCGGCGATGTCGGTTTTTACCTTTCGGCACCCAACATCGGACTGTCTGATGTCGTGAAGAGTTTTGGGCGCCGGCAGGCGTACGAAAGTCCCCGAGGAAGGAACCCGCGGCCCACAGGCTGAGGCTATGGAGATTTCACTTTTCGGCTGATGCGTGCGGTGGGGAGCCCGCAGCCAGCAAGTGGATGGCTACGGAAAGGCCGCTTTGTTTTGCACCCGTGCGTCTTTGACAGCCCGGCGCCCGGCTGGCCGCAACACTTTCGACGGCGTTGATCCCCACGGACGCATGTCGGTTTGTCGCCGGAGGCGTTATGCCTGCGGCTGAAGTTTTGGCCATTTCATGGCGGGTCATGAAGCTGCCTCCCCGGTAGTCGCCGTCCCATCTGGTGGTCCTCGCGGCGGCTTCCAGCGTGCAAAGACCTCGACGACAATCATTCGTCCGCCACAGCAGGAGCATGGCGGGCGGAAGTCATCGTGTTCGCCCGGATCGGCCTCATCGGCAGGTGCGGCGACGTGCAGGAGTTCGCGCGCAAGTGCGAGGCAGGCCTTTCGGGCAGAGCCGGCGAGAAGGCCGTAGTGCCGGATCCGGTGGAAGCCGCGCGGCAAGACGTGGAGCAGGAAGCGGCGGATGAACTCATCGACTGCGAGCGTCATGACCTGCTGCCGATCGCGACCGTCGCAACGGTAGTCCTTGTAGCGGAAGGTGACGCCAGTCTCATCAAAGGCGATCAGTCGGCGGTTCGAGATTGCGACCCGATGGGTGTAGCGTGACAGGTAGGCGAGCACAGCTTGCGGCCCCGCGAACGGCACCTTGGCATAGACCACCCAACGCTTCTTCCGGACTGGCGATAGATGTCGCAAGAAGGCCTGCCGCGCGGCGAGATGGGTAAGAGCACCGAAGAAGCCGAGCCGCCCGGCATCGTGCAGAGCGGACAGTCGGGCAAGGAACAACCGTCAAACAGTTTGCCGAGTAC
>JAEYXQ010000105.1 GCA_023431205.1 Pseudomonadota bacterium
AAATAGGCTTCGATGATTTCGGGGTTGGCGCGGATTTCGGACATCGGTCCCTCGGCGATCTTCTCGCCCTGCGCCATCACGATCACCGGGTCGCAGAGCCGCCCGATCAGGTCCATGTCGTGCTCGATGACGAAGAAAGTGTAGCCCAGTTCCCGGTTCATGCGCTCGATATTGGCGGCAAGGTCCTGGAGCAGGGACTTGTTGACGCCCGCCGCCACTTCGTCGAGCAGCACCACCTTGGCGTCCACCATCATGGTGCGGCCGAGTTCGAGCAGCTTCTTCTGGCCGCCGGAGAGGTTGCCGGCGAGTTCGTTGCGGACATGGCCGAGCTTGAGGAAGTCGATGACGTCGAGCGCCTTCTTGCGGACCTCGGTCTCACGCGCCTTGACATGGCCGGGGCGGAACCAGGTGTCGACGAGGTGCTCACCCGGCTGGTTGCCGGGGACCATCATCAGGTTCTCGAGCGCGGTCATGTTGGAGAATTCGTGCGCGATCTGGAAGGTGCGCAGCATGCCGGCGCGGAACAACTGATGCGGCTTCATGCCGGTGACATCTTCGCCGTCGAAGATCACCGCGCCTTCGTCGGGCACGATGTTGCCGGCCACGATGTTGAACAGGGTGGATTTGCCCGCGCCGTTCGGCCCAATCAGCCCGGTGATGGAGCCGCGGCGAACCGAGAGCGAGCAGTTGTTGACAGCCCTCAGGCCGCCAAAGCGCTTGCTGACGTTGCGAACGTCAATAACCAAGTCGGAGGACAAGTACCGGCCCCGATGTTCCTGAAACGAATGCCCACCCGGTTGAATCCGGGCAAATTTGCGGCATCTGCTCATAACAGGGGCGGACGGTCAACCTTGACCAGACGGTCAAATGAAGGCGAGCACGGCGTCCGCTGTGGATTTGTTCACCGCGCAGGGCACGTCATAGAGAGTGGCGAGCCGGGTGAGGGCCTTTACGTCCACATCGTGCGGTTGCGCAGTCATCGGGTCGATGAAGAAGACCAGCACGTCGAGGCGGCCCTCGGCAATCATGGCGCCGAGCTGCTGGTCGCCGCCGAGCGGACCACTCTTGAGCAGGTTTACCGCCAGCCCGGTCTCGGCGATGACGCGGCTGCCGGTGGTGCCGGTGCCCCAGAGTTCGTGCCCGGCCAGCTTGACCCGGTGCCGCTTGGCCCAGGCGCACAACTCATCCTTCTTGTCGTCATGCGCCACGAGGCCGATGCGCGCCATTGGTCCCCCCAAGAAGCTGTGGCGCCTTGATGCCCGGTTCAGGCGAAGAGGGCAATGGCCTCGGTCAAGAAGGCGCCGATGCTGTCGACGGGCAGTTCGTCGCCGGGGCTGAGGCGCAGCACGCGGCCGCGCTTGAGGGTCTTGCCTTCGAGCAGTCCGTCGGGATCCTGCAGAAGCCGGCCGTGCTCGAAATAGAGCGCCACACCGTCATCGGAGGGGAAGACGCCGCAGACATGTCCCGCCTGCGAGTGGCGGAAGTTCACCGAGCCCCAGCCCGGCGTCACCCGCGCTTCAAGGCCTGGGTAGGCGGCCACCAACGCGACGAGCCGCCGGGTCAGCGCGACCACGGATTGCGGATGCGGCGCGAGCAGAGCCTCGAAGTCGGGCGAGGTGTTGACGTCGATCACCGAGGACAGTGCGGGCATGGAGACGCTCCCTACTCTGGAGCATCACCATTGTCGGGGACTGCTGCCGGACTGTGTCAGCAGCGGCTAGAACTCGTCCCAGTCGTGCTTCAGGGCAGTGTTGCCGGCGACGGACAGTTGCTGGCGCGGCGCGGGACGGGAGACGGTGGT
This sequence comes from Pseudomonadota bacterium, assembly GCA_023431205.1. Lineage (GTDB taxonomy): Bacteria > Pseudomonadota > Alphaproteobacteria > Rhizobiales > Devosiaceae > Devosia. Next base: position 1,802 of record JAEYXQ010000105.1, read on the forward strand.
GCCGGCGTCCGGATCGACGCGGAAGACCTCGATGATGCGGTCGAGTTCACCGGCCTGAGCCTCGGTCTGCTCGAGGGCCGCATTGGTTTCTTCCACCAGCGCGGCATTGTGCTGGGTCATCTCGTCCATGGTGCGGGTGGCCACCGCGATTTCTGCGAGCGCCGCCGACTGCTCCCGGCTGGCGCGGGCGATCTCGTCGATCAGCGTGGCGCTTTCCTCCGCGCCGGCGAGGATGTCCGCGAGCTTCTCGGCGGCCTGGTCGACCAGGCTGGTGCCGCCCTTGACCTCGCGGGCACTGGCCTCAACCAGCGCCTTGACGTCCGCGGAAGCTCCGGCCGCACTTTGCGCCAGGCGGCGCACCTCAATGGCGACAACGGCAAAGCCCTTGCCGGCCTCACCGGCGCGGGCGGCCTCGACCGAGGCGTTGAGCGCCAGCAGATTAGTCTGGAAGGCGATGTCGTCGATGAGCTTGATGATGCTCGAGATCTTGCTCGATGAGGTCTCGATGGCAGTCATAGCCTGGGTGGCGCGGCTCATGACGCCACCCCCCTCAGTGGCCTCCTGCGCCAGTTGACGGGCTCGTTCGCTGGCCGCAGCGGCGCGGGCGGCGTTTTCCGCCACGGTGCCGGTGAGGCGGTCAACCGCAGCCGACGTTTCCTGGATGGTGGCTGCCTGGCGGGTGGTGCGGTCGCTGAGGTCGTTGGCGCCGGACAGGATTTCGCTGGTGGCAGTCTTGACCGAGCGGGAGGTCTGCCGCAGCGAGCCGACAATGCCGGCGAGCTGGTCGACCACGGCATTGGTGTCGTTCTTGATGCGGGAAAACTCGGGCGCAAGATTCTCGGCAACCCGGCTGGTGAGGTCGCCCCCGGCCATGTCCTGCAGCACCGACCCGATCGCCGTTACCGCCTGTTCGATGCGGGCGCGGGCCGCGTCGTCAGCGGCGCGGGCGTCCTCGGTGAGCTTGTCGAAATAGGCCGAAACGCCGAGATCGATGTCGAGCAGCATGGATTTCAGCATGGCCACAAGGGT
>JAEYXQ010000111.1 GCA_023431205.1 Pseudomonadota bacterium
GGTGTGAACTCACAACAAACGCGGTGTCATTCCCGCGAAGGCGGGAACCCATCCTGAGGCGCTTGAACGGCCACCTTGCGGCTGTGGCGGCATCTCGGGATGGGCCCCCGCTTTCGCGGGGGTGACACCGGGGGTGTGGCGGGGGTGGTGAAGGAGCCGAAAGACCGCACGTGCGGTGTTACCGACCTCGTGGTTCGACAGGCTCACCATGAGGTCTAGGAAGCTTCGGTAAGGCCCCCTCCCTTACCCTCCCCGCAAGGGGGAGGGTGGAGGAGAGATCAGGGATTTTGCCGAGGGGCCACAACATACTCGGTGTCATTCCCCGCAAAAGCGGAACCCGTCCTGAGGTGTCTTGTACTGCCACCTTGCGGCTGTGGCAGGATCTCAGGATGGCCCCCGCTTTCGCGAGGGTGACATCGGGGGTGTGGGTGGGGGTTAGGGGATGTGTCGGCTCTGTGTTTGCCGGCCCCCACCTGACCTCCCCCTGGAGGGGGAGGACGGACCGAGTTTGCTAAGGTGTCGTGCCAAGCTCGATGCAGCCCCTCCCCCTTCAGGGAGAGGTTGGGTGGGGGGTTCTGCCGCGGGGCGGATCAACGCGCTCGCGGCGAAAACAAAAAGGCCGGGCATCAAGCCCGGCCTTTTCACAAAGCTCTATCGCCCTATTCCGCGGCGCTGGTGGCGCTGCCGGTGAGGAAGGCGGGCAGGTCCGGGACGTCCGGCTGCGGGGCGCCCGAGGGATCACCGCCATTGCCGTTGCCGTCGCCACCACCCTGGGTGCGGCGGCGGCGCGGGCGGCGCTCACGGGGCTTGCGACCGTCGCCCGGCTGGCCTTCGGCCTGCTGGGGCTGGGCCTCGCCATCCTGCTCGGCGGCAGCGGCAGGCGCCTCAGCGGTTTCGCCTTCGGCTTCATCCTGCTGCGGCTGCTGCTGTTGCGGCTGGTGCTGCTGCGGCGAGGCGAAGCGGGAGTTGATCTCGATATCGTCGTCGAAATCGTCCTCCGGCTGGGGCTGCCCGTCCGGACGCGGGTTCATCTGCTGCTGGGCAGAGGCCACGATGCGGAAATAATGCTCGGCGTGCTGCAGGTAGTTCTCCGCCATCACCGAATCGCCACTCGACTGGGCATCGCGCGCCAGCTGCAGGTACTTCTCGGCGATGTGGGCGGCATTGCCGCGCACCTTCACGTCGGGGCCGTTGCTCTCATAGCTCCGGGAAAGCGGATTGACGTGCTTGCGCCCGCCGTTACGGCCCCGCTGCCGGTTCTTGTTCTGGTTGTTGGGTCTCATCTGGTCGTTCTGTTGACTTCAAACAGGAGTAACGTGGAGGCGGACCGGCTCCCTGCGGGCCCTGCCAATCACCTCGGGCGAGCGCAAGGGCATCGGGCGAGGCCTACCGGCTTCATGAAGACCTGAACCGTCTGACGGCTTTCCTGCCACACATTCCGAACCACTTCCGCGTCGCTCCCGATCTCGTCGGGGGCCGCGCTGCCCTTGCAGCTACAGGAATGTTTCGGGTGGCTGTACACCGTGGCGCCCATGATGCGCCGTTGACAGCACGAATAAACTAGCCGGTTTGAGCGGATATTCAAAGCATAAAGTGCGTCGCCGCGCGACGTTGCTCACAGATGGTGCGCCGAAACCACCCGATCAAGCCCCCCGAGGTCTTTGTGAACGGCGATGTCGCGCCAGCCGTGGCGGGCCAGAATCTCGGTGACGGCGACGCCCTGGTCGTAGCCGATCTCGACCAGCAGTTCGCCCCCGGGAGCCAGATGCTGCGGCGCTTCGGCGGCAATGACCCAGTAGGGCGCGAGCCCATCCGGGCCGCCATCGAGCGCCAGCGCCGGGTCGAACTCCCGCACCTCCGCCGACAGGGTGGGGATGACCGCGGAGACGATATAGGGCGGGTTGGACACGATCAGGTGAAATGCGCCGCGGCCACCCCCCTCCCGGCCTCCCCCGCAAGGGGGGAGGTGGGCTTCTGTGCCTTGGGCCGGATCTCCGCCTAAACCCGGGCCGGCACCTCCCCCCTTGCGGGGGAGGTTGGGAGGGGGGTGGGCCAGCGGCTCGAACCAGCTCCCTCCCAAAAACGCGATTCGCTCACCGACCCCGTTGCGCCCGGCATTGACCCGGGCGGCCTCCAGCGCCTCGGCACTGAGATCGACCCCGACCGCCGTGGCGTCGGGCCGATTGACCAGCACCGCGATGGGGATGCAGCCGGTGCCGGTGCCGAGATCGAGCAGGCGGCCACCCTGCGGCAGCGCAGCGATCGCCCGGTCGACCAGCAGCTCGGTTTCCGGCCGTGGCTCGAGGGTGGCGGCATTGAGGGTGAAGGGGAGGCCGTAGAATTCGCGTTCGCCGATGACGCGGGCCACGGACTCGCCGGTGAGCCGCCGGCGCATCAGCGCCTCGACCCGTGCGGCGGTATCGGCGTCCACCGGCTCCCGCTCGCGAACCGCCAGATCGAGATCGCTCAACCCGAGGGCATGCGCCGTCAGCCGCTTCGCATCGATCACCGGGGAGACTGAACCCTGCCCGGCCAGCACGTCGCGCCACTGGCGCCACAAGCCCCCGATGGTGAGCGCCGTCGTCAGTTCACCGATTCCATGGCCGCGAGCTGCTCGGCCTGGGCGGTGGTGATCAGCGCCTCGATCAGTTCGTCCAGCGCTTCGCCGGCCATCACCTTGTCGAGCTTGTAGAGCGTCAGGTTGATGCGGTGATCGGTGACGCGCCCCTGCGGGAAATTATAGGTGCGGATGCGCTCGGAGCGATCGCCCGAGCCGACCTGGCCCTTGCGCTCGGCCGAGCGGGCCGAGTCGCGCTCCTCGCGCTGCATCTCGTAGAGGCGCGAGCGGAGCACGATCATCGCCTGCGCCCGGTTCTGGTGCTGCGACTTCATCGCCGAGGTCACCACGATGCCGGTCGGGATGTGGGTGACGCGCACCGCCGAGTCGGTGGTGTTGACGTGCTGTCCGCCCGAGCCCGAGGCACGCATGGTGTCGATGCGGATGTCCTCGGGGCGGATGTCGATGTCGATGTCCTCGACCTCGGGGAGCACTGCGACCGTCGCCGCCGAGGTGTGGATACGGCCCGAGCCTTCGGTTGCCGGCACGCGCTGGACGCGATGGACGCCGGACTCGAACTTCATGCGCGCATAGACACCGCGCCCCGAGACATTGGCGATGATTTCCTTGAAGCCCCCCATTTCGCCGGGGCTTTCCTCCATCACCGTCACCTTCCAGCCGTGGCCGGCGGCGTAGCGTTCATACATGCGGAACAGGTCACCGGCGAACAGCGCCGCCTCGTCGCCACCGGTGCCGCCCCGGATTTCGAGGATGATCGACTTCTCGTCGGCCTCGTCTTTGGGCAGCAGCAGGATGCGGATCGACTGGGTCAGCCGCTCGATGTCCTCGTCCAGCGTCTCGATCTCGGCGCGGGCCATCTCGGCCAGGTCCCTGTCGCCGCTGTTGAGCAGGTCCTCGGCTTCCGCCCGGTCCTTGACGGCCTTCTTGTAGGCGCCGATCTCGCCGACGATGTCGCTGAGGTCGGAGTGCTCCTTGCTCAGCCTGGCGAACTCGTCCGGGTTGGCTCCACCCGACAGTGCCGCCTCGATATACTGGAAGCGCATCTCGAGGGCGTCGAGCTTGTCCTGAGGGAGTGAGGGCATGCTGGGGTTCACACAGATCTGGTCACAACCACGGTGTCATCCCGGCGAAAGCCGCGATCCATCTCGAGATGGAGCCGCGGCCGGCTGGTGCAAGCGGAGGCACCTCAGGATGGGCCCCGGCTCGAGGCCGGGGTGACACCGAGCGTGTAGAGCGGCCGGTGCCGAACATCAAGTCACCGAGCCGTTCTCAGCCCTTCCGGCGCTCACCTTTTTGCGCCGCAAGCCGCTCCCGGCCCGAGGCGGTGAGTGCGGCCCCGCCTTCCTTCTGCTCGATCAGCGCCATGGACAGGAGCTTGGCGAACACCAGCGGCTCGAGATCGAGCGGCTGCGTCGGCTCGCCGAAGCGGGCGAGGGCCTCGAGGTCTTGGCGGGTGAGATCGCTGTCGGACATGGCGGCACGCTGTTGCTTTGCCGCATGAAAACACGCGGCGCGGCCGGCCGGTTGCCTCAGCCCATCGGCAGGTTCTGCCGTTCCACCCACTCCTGCAGCACCTCGCGGATGCTGACGCCATTGGCGCCATCGCTCAGCGCCGCGCCCACCGAGAGGCGGACGGGCTTGAGGTCGAGGTTGAGCACCATCTCCTTGATCGGGCCGATCGAGGCCGGGCTCATCGACAGCCGGTTCATGCCGATCGCCATCAGCGCCAGCGCCTCGAGCGGCCGGCCGGCGAGCTCGCCGCACATGGTGACGGGGATGTTGTAGCGGTGCGCAGCATCCACCACCATGCGGATGGCCCTCAGGCGCGGCATGCCGATGGGGTCGTAGTTCTTGGCCACGCGCGGATTGGCGCGGTCCGAGGCGGTCAGGAATTGCACCAGGTCGTTGGAGCCGATGGAGACGAAATCGGCTTCCGGCATCAGCTGGTCGAGTTCGAACAGCAGTGAAGGCACTTCCACCATGGCGCCAAGCTCGAGCCGGCTCGGGATCGGCCGGCCCTGGCGGCGCAGGCGCTCGATCTCCTTGTGGACCACGAGGCGCGTCTGGGTGAACTCGAAAGTCTCGGTGACCATCGGCACCAGGATCTTGAGCGGCCGCCCGTCCGCCGCCATCAAGAGGGCGCGGATCTGGGTGCGCAACAGGCCCGGCCGGGCGAGGCCGAGGCGAATGGAGCGGAAGCCCATGGCCGGGTTTTCCTCGGCCATCGAGCGCTGGTAGGGCAGCACCTTGTCGCCGCCGATATCAAGCAGGCGGAACACCACCGGCCGCTCGCCGGCGATCTCCATCGCCTCGGCGTAAAGGTCGCGCTGCTCCTCGAGCCGCGGGAGCTTCGAGGCGATCATGAACTGCAGTTCGGTGCGGAACAGGCCGACACCGGCCGCGCCGGTATCGTCCAGCATCGGCAGGTCGGCGACGAGCCCGGAATTGTGCAGCAGGGTGATGTCGACCCCATCGCGGGTGACGCTCGGCTGGTCGCGCAGCGCCGCATAATGGGCGCGGCGGCGGGCCGAGACGCGAACCTTGTCGATATAGGTCTGCTCGATCTCCGGGGTCGGCCGCAGGTGCACCACGCCGGCCGAGCCGTCGATGATGATGTCGTCGCCGGTTTCCGACATCGACACGATCGACTGCGCCTGCCCGACGGCCACGAGCCCGAGCGAGCGGGCGACGATGGCGACATGGGCGGTGGTGCCGCCTTCCTCGAGCACGAGGCCCCGCAGCTTGCTGCGATTGTATTCGAGCAGCTCGGCAGGGCCCATGTTGCGGGCAACCAGAATGGCGTTGTCCGGCAGTTCCTTCTGCTTGAGCGCATGGCCGTCGCCGGTCAGCACCCGCAGGAGCCGGTTGGCGAGGTCGTCGAGATCGTGCAGGCGGTCGCGGATATAGGGGTCGGTCTGGCGCAGCATGCGGGCGCGGGTGTCGTTCTGCACCCGCTCCACGGCAGCCTCGGCCGACAGGCCATTGTCGATCGCCTCGGTCAGCCGGTGCACCCAGCCGCGATCATTGGCGAACATGCGGTAGGTTTCGAGGATCTCGCGGTGGTCGGTGGCCCCGGCCATGTCGCCGTGGTCGAGCATGGCGTCGATCGACACGCGCATGCGCTCGAGCGCGCTCTCGAGCCGCGCCTTTTCCGCGTCGGTGTCATCGGCGATGAAGTTGGTGACCACCACACGCGGGTCGTGCAGCACGACGGTGCCGAGCGCGATCCCCTCGGTGAAGCTGACGCCGGTGAACATGCGGGGGCGCCTCAGGTCGATGTCCGAGCCCGGCTTGATCAGGTTGTCGAAATCGGAGGTGGCGACCATCTCGGCGAGAATGGTCGCCGTGGTCAGCATCGCCTCGGTCTCTTCCTCGCCGAAATGCCGGCTCGAGGCATTCTGCACGGTGAGCACGCCCAGCGTCTGGCCGGCGCGCAGCACCGGCACGCCGAGAAAGGCGTTGAACTTCTCCTCGCCCGTTTCCGGACGGTAGGCGAAGGCAGGATGGCTGGGCGCGTTGTCGAGACTCAGCGGCTCGGCCTCGGCGGCAATCAGGCCGACCAGGCCTTCGCCGAGCCTCAGCGTCGTCATGTGCACCGATTCGGCCGCCAGGCCGCGGGTTGCGAACAGCTCCAGCGCGCCATCATCGCGCAGCACATAGAAGGAGCACACATCGGCGTGCATGTTTTCGGCGATCAGGGTGACGATCTTGTCGAGCCGCGCCTGCGAAGCCAGCGGCTCCGCCATGGTCTCGCGCAACTGCTTCAGCAGCACCCTCGGGCCGCCGATGGAGGTCACCATAAACCCACGCAAACGGCCCGCCCGCCGCCCCCCCTTTAAGGACGAGGGGCCGCCGACGTGGCGGACTATTCGTCCTTCTTGTCGAGACCGTAATACGTGTGCAGGGCCCTCACGGCAAGCTCGGCATACTGCTCATCGATGAGCACCGATGTCTTGATTTCCGAGGTGGTGATCAACTGGATGTTGATGCCCTTGTCGGCCAGGGCCTTGAACATCGAGGAGGCAACGCCGGCATGCGAGCGCATACCCACGCCCACCACGGACACCTTGGCGCCGCCCTTGGCGCCGGTGATGCGGCCATACTCGATCTTGTCGCCGGCGCCCTTGAGCGCCTTCATTGCCTTGTCGTACTCGCTGTCGGGCACGGTGAAGGTGATGTCGGTGGTGGCCCCGTCATCGGCGATGTTCTGGACGATCATGTCAACCACGATGCCCTGGTCGGCCAGCGTGCCGAAGATGGCCGCCGCAACGCCGGGATTGTCCTTGACGTCGCGCAGGGTGATCTTGGCCTCGGCCTTGGCGAGGGTCACGCCCGAAACGATCTGCTTTTCCATGATCTCATCCTCATCGCATACCAGCGTGCCGGGGACGCCGGGCGTGCCGTCGGGCGCCACCTGGGGCGCATCGGGGTCGTCGAAGCTCGAGCGGACCAGGAGCGGCACCTTCTGCGCCATGGCCAGCTCCACCGAGCGGATCATCAGCACCTTGGCGCCGAGCGAGGCCATTTCCAGCATCTCCTCGAACGAGATCCTGGTCATGCGCTGGGCCTTGGGCACGATACGGGGGTCGGTAGTGTAAACACCGTCCACATCGGTATAGATGTCGCACCGATCCGCCTTCACCGCCGCCGCCACCGCCACCGCCGAGGTATCGGACCCGCCGCGCCCAAGGGTGGTGATGCGGTTGTTGGGCGAAATGCCCTGGAAGCCGGTAATGACCGGCACCCAGCCGGCCTTCATGCGGGCATCGAGCTCGGTGGGGTCGATATCGGTGATGCGGGCGGCCCCATGGGAGTCGTCGGTGTAGATCGGCACCTGCCAGCCGGCAAAGGAGCGCGACTGCACGCCCATCTCGCTGAGCACGATTGCCATCAGCCCGGCGGTGACCTGCTCGCCCGAGGCCACGACGGCATCGTATTCGCGCGCATCGTGCAGGGCGCTGGCTTCGTTGACCCAGCCGACCAGCTCATTGGTCTTGCCGGCCATGGCCGACACCACCACCGCCACTTCGTGGCCGGCATCGACCTCGCGTTTCACATGGCGGGCGGCCTGACGGATACGCTCCACCGTGGCAACGGACGTGCCCCCGAACTTGACGACGATGCGGGCCAAAATGCTTCCCCAAACAACCGCCGAACCCGGCGGTACGCTTCAGTTGCGCGGGGAATGCCACAAAGCCGGGCCGGGATCAACGGGCATGGAGACGCAGGGTGCCGCCCAGCACTGCCCGCTCGCCTGACGGCACCGCACGCAATCGGACTGCTTTGCAGATCCCGCGCCCGGTCAGCGGATCAGGTCGATCGCGATATCATGCTCATAGAGTTCTTCGCCGAACGGCTCCATCGTCAGCAATCGGAGAGAGTTGAAGCTCATGACCCTCCCGCTGAACAGCAACGGCTTCGCCTCTGCCTCCCCGACGATCGCATCCATGAACCGGTGCAGGAAGGCCTTGATGGAACAGTGGGCGCCACAACGGTCGAGGGCGTTAGTGAAGAACGACCGGAAGGCCCAAGTCTCTATCGTTCCTCTGCGGCCGGCAACGAAAGCACTGTGCCACCGCTTGCCGGTAAGGCGATAGAAACCCCACGGCCTTTGCGCTTTCGATTGAGCAGTGGCAAACAACTCCGGCTCGATTACGCCACGACAGCATCCATCCTGCGACAGCTTCGAATTCTGGTACAGCGTCCATCGGGGAGAGGCGTTCCGGATCAGATCGGCAAAGGGCGCAACGGGCTCACTGCTCTGGGCGTGATCGAAAAGAAGGCTTGCGGCCAATACGCTATCAACCGGTTTGCAGTCAGGGCCGCAGTCGGCGGTGATACTCACCGCCATGTAGATTCGTGCGCTTTGTCCCGACCTTGCGAGGGGATAAAGCACCCGCTCGCAAGGGGTGATGTCTATGTAGCCGTCGCAGGTCCCATCCCCGCAGGAATGGCCCAAGCCCAATGCGCCCTTCGGACGGCTGCCGAAGTTGTCAACTGCCGGAAACGCGATTTCGTCCCGGAGGTCGCAGACCGGCTGGGCCATGGCGTCGCCCACCGCCAAGAGGCAAAGGAGCATAGCTGCAAGAAGCAGGGACGCGGCACGCATGATAGTTCCTACGGCTTTACCAGCAGCGGCGTGACCAACACCCAGCCCACCATCACCACGGTGATGATTTCGGGGGTGATGAAGTCAAACATCAGGGTGAGCAGGCTCGTTGAAATCGCCGCCGCCCAGATTGGGAACGATACGGTCGAGACCAGAATCTGAGCCATGTTCCGAACGCCTGCCAGCCGCCACAGGTATAAGGGGGTCAGCAGCATCAGGAACACTGCAAAGATCAACAAGGTCGTCGCGTGTGCTTCGGGATTCGTCGTGTCAGTCAGCAAGGTGGAGATCGCGAGATAAGCGGCCGTCATCTCGGCGGGGATGATCTTGTACAGTCGATCCAGATAGTCCTGGGGTCGACCTCCAGCGGCCGGAGCTCCTGGACCTCCTGCCACGCCAGCATCGCCGATGTTACGATCCATCGCCCCAGTTCCTCCCCGAAGGCTGGCCATTTACGCACCACGGCAGGCCGATATCCACCTCGCACAAACCCGTACTTCACAAGGGCAAGCTCATGGCACCGCCAGCGATGCCGGTATCAGCGCTCCTTCCCGAGGGGCTGGACCGGCAAAGCGCGCGCTCGTGCCGCCTTGCCTCCGCCGCACCGCAGGGGTCATATGCACCCGAACCGGAGCCACCCATGACCGACACCACCGTCAATGATGCCGAGATCAGCAAGTTCGCCGCCATGGCGGAGGAGTGGTGGAATCCGAACGGCAAGTTCAAGCCGATCCACGAGTTCAATCCGGTGCGTCTCGGCTATATCCGCGAGCACCTGCTGGCCCGGTTCGGCCGGGACGGCGGGGTGATGCGCCCCTTCGAGGGGCTGAGCATCGTCGATGTCGGCTGTGGCGGGGGTCTGCTGTGCGAGCCGCTGGCCCGGCTCGGCGCCACGGTGACCGGCATCGACGCCGCCGAGCGCAATATTGCCATCGCCCGCATCCATGCCGAGCAGTCGGGCCTCGACATCGATTATCGCGCCACCACCAGCGAGGCGCTGGTCGCCTCGGGCGAGCGCTTCGACATGGTGCTCAACATGGAAGTGGTGGAGCATGTCGACAACGTGCCGCTCTACATGAAGAGCTGCGCCGACCTGGTGAAGCCGGGCGGGCTGATGCTGACCGCCACCATCAACCGCACGCTGCGGGCCCGGGCCCTGGCGGTGTTCGCCGCCGAGCGCGTGCTGCGCTGGCTGCCGGTCGGCACCCATGACTGGAACAAGTTCCTCACCCCCGAAGAGATCCGCACCCTGATCAGCCGCAACGGCCTCAGGGTGACGGCCGAGACCGGGGTCGTCTACCACCCGCTGGCCGACGAATGGCGCCGGTCCGGCGACATGGGCATCAACTACATGGTCATGGCCGAGCGACCCGCCTGAGGCCGCCGGCGGCTGCTATCCGGCGGCCCGGCGCCGCTCTATAGTGGCCCATCGCACCCCGGAGCCATCATGCGCCCTATCTGCCTTGCCGCCGCCACCGGTCTGGCCCTTCTCGCCACGCCCGCCTTTGCCCAGAGCGAGGAGGACGTGCTCGACCGGATCGAGACCCTCCACGGCGAGTCCGTCGCCTTCGGCGAGTCTTTCGGGCTGCTCCAGGACGCGTTCTTGTTCGGCGATCCCGCCACCTTTGCCGACCTCGCCTTCTACCCGCTCGAGGTCAGCGCCAATGGCGAGGTCTACGACGTGCTCGAGCCGCAGGACCTGGTCGACAATTTCGATGCGCTGCTGACCGCCGAAACCCGGGAGGCCCTTGCCTCGCAGGATTTCGATGACCTGATCGTCACCAGCGACGGCGTCGGCTTTGCCGATGGCGCGGTGTGGATGAGCCTCGTCTGCCTCGACGATGCCTGCAGCGAGGCCGAGTGGGGCATCATCGCCATCAACAACTGATCCGCGCCGTGCCGTCGCTTAGGCGTCGCGCTCTTCCTCGATCCCCAGCGCCAGGTGGAACGCCTCGCGGTCGGTGAGATCGACCTGACGCACATCGCCGATGGGTTCGCGGTTGCGGTCGCCGTCGTCGAGGGCGCCCCAGGCCGGCTGCCAGGTCACCCCCTCGGCCAGCACCACCACGATCTCCGAAAAGCCGTGGAGGCGCTGCGCCGCTTCGGCCGCCTCGAACGCTGCAGCGACGTCATCGAACTCGGCTTCATCGGCGTCGATATCTCCCTTGCTCTCCCACCACACCGCCGCCCGCGGCCGTCCCTCGGTGCCGGTCTCGATGCCCACGGTCACCGCGTCGGCATTGGTGCTGCCGAGCCCGACCCGGCGGAAGCGGCGCTCACTGCTGGTCATTGTAGCGCCCCTTGGTCTGCCCCACGCGCTTGGCGAGGGCACCAAAATCGAGTTCGCCGGTCTCGCCATTGGCAAGGCGCAGCACCCGGATCGGGAACACGATGGCGTCGCGGTTGGCGGGCGACAGGTCTTCCACCGCCCGGTCGCTGCCGGCGACATTGGCCTCGCAGGTGGCAAGCAGCGTATCCACCTCGTCGCGGTCGAGCACGCCCTTGTCCACCAGCCGGCGGGTGAGGGCCGCCATGGCAATGATCAGCCCCTCGAGCTGCAGGTTTGCTGTGTTCATCTCCACCTCCTTGTCGCCGCTCAACGCATGGCAGCGCCATTGCGATGCAGCCGCAACCGTACCCGCGGGTACGGTTTTTCTTGATCGGGGTCTGCAATGGGGCTAAACAACGGGGTGAAAGCCTTGGCGCCCTTGCGCCCATAGCCCAGGAATTCTCGACATGCCCGCCTATCGTTCCCGCACCACCACCCATGGCCGCAACATGGCCGGCGCCCGCGGCCTGTGGCGCGCCACCGGCATGAAGGACGGCGATTTCGGCAAGCCGATCATCGCCGTGGTGAACTCGTTCACCCAGTTCGTGCCGGGCCACGTGCACCTCAAGGACCTTGGCCAGCTCGTCGCGCGCGAGATCGAGGCGGCCGGCGGCGTCGCCAAGGAGTTCAACACCATCGCGGTGGATGACGGCATCGCCATGGGCCATGACGGCATGCTCTATTCCCTGCCCTCGCGCGACCTGATCGCCGACAGCGTCGAGTACATGGTCAACGCCCACTGCGCCGACGCCATGGTCTGCATCTCCAACTGCGACAAGATCACCCCCGGCATGCTGATGGCGGCGATGCGCATCAACATCCCGGTGGTGTTCGTGTCCGGCGGCCCGATGGAAGCCGGCAAGGCCATGGTCAAGGGCAAGCTCCAGGCCCTCGACCTGGTGGACGCCATGGTCATGGCCGCCGACGACAAGTACACCGACGAGGAAGTTGCGGTGGTGGAGGAAGCCGCCTGCCCCACCTGTGGCTCCTGCTCGGGCATGTTCACCGCCAACTCGATGAACTGCCTCACCGAAGCGCTGGGCCTGTCCCTGCCGGGCAATGGCTCGACGCTGGCCACCCACGCCGACCGCAAGCGGCTGTTCCAGGAAGCGGGCCACCTGATCGTCGACCTCGCCCGCCGCTACTACGAGCAGGAAGACGCCTCGGTGCTGCCGCGCTCGATCGCCACCAAGGCCGCCTTCGAGAACGCCATGGCGCTCGATATCGCCATGGGCGGCTCGACCAACACCGTGCTCCACATCCTCGCCGCAGCCCATGAGGGCGGCATCGACTTCACCATGGACGACATCGACGCGCTCTCGCGCAAGGTGCCGGTGCTGTGCAAGGTCGCTCCGGCCAAGAACGACGTCCACATCGAGGACGTCCACCGCGCCGGCGGCATCATGTCGATCCTGGGCCAGCTCGACCGGGCCAAGCTGATCAACCGCGGCGAACCCACCATCCACGCGCCCACCATGGGCGATGCGCTCGACAAGTGGGACATCACCCGCACCAATTCGGAGAGCGTGCGCCAGTTCTTCCTTGCCGCTCCGGGCGGGGTGCGCACCACCCAGGCCTTCTCGCAGGCCAATCGCTGGAAGGAACTCGACACCGACCGCGTCACCGGCGTCATCCGCTCGCCCGAGCATCCGTTCTCCAGGGACGGCGGCCTTGCCGTGCTCAAGGGCAACATCGCCCTCGATGGCTGCATCGTGAAGACCGCCGGCGTCGACGAGTCGATCCTCAAGTTCACCGGCCCGGCGCGGGTGTTCGAGTCGCAGGACGACTCGGTGCGGGCGATCCTTGCCAACCAGATCAAGGAAGGCGACGTCGTCGTCATCCGCTACGAGGGCCCGCGCGGCGGCCCCGGCATGCAGGAAATGCTGTATCCGACGAGCTATCTGAAGTCGAAGGGCCTCGGCAAAGCCTGTGCGCTGCTCACCGACGGGCGCTTCTCGGGCGGCACCTCGGGCCTGTCCATCGGTCACGTCTCGCCGGAAGCTGCGGAAGGCGGCGCCATCGGCCTCGTGCGCGAGGGCGACATCATCGAGATCGACATCCCCAACCGCACCATCACCCTCCTCGTGCCGGAGGCCGAACTCGCCACCCGCCGCGCCGAGCAGGACAAGCTCGGCTGGAAGCCGGCCGAACCGCGCAAGCGCAACGTCACCACCGCGCTCAAGGCCTATGCCGCCTTCGCAACCTCCGCCGCCCGCGGCGCGGTGCGCGACACCGACCTGATCAACAAGCTGACGCACTGACCCGGATGGGCGCGATCGAGTTTCGCATCGCGCCCTTGCCCGCCGAAGCCGAGCTCGACCGGCTGTGGCGGGCCGCCTGGGGATCGCCCCTCGGCCGCTCCTACCAGCAGGTGCTGGAGCGCAGCCTCACCCATGTCGGCGCCTATCGTGGCGAACAGCTGGTCGGCTTCGTCAATCTTGCCTGGGACGGCGGCATCCACGCCTTCATCCTCGACACCTGCACCGATCCGGCCTTCCGCAAACGCGGCATCGCCCGCGAAATGGTGCGCCACGCCGTGGCCGTGGCCCGCGACCGCGGCATCGAATGGGTGCATGTGGACTACGAGCCGGCGCTCGAGCCCTTCTACCGCGCCTGCGGCTTCCGCCCGAGCGCTGCGGGGGTGATGCGATTGTAGGGCGCTGGCTGCTGCCGACCTCGTCCTTCAACAAGCTCAGGATGAGGTCTACTGGAACTCAGAGCCCTCATAGACCTCATGGTGAGCCTGTCGAACCACGAGGTCGCGGCCCCCGACACCCCTCAAAACCGGCAAGCCTTCGCCGATGCCGGGTACAGCAGGAACACCCGGTCATCGCTCTCGGCAAGATCGATGAAGTCCACCGCGCTCTCGGCGCTCAACCCCCGCTCCGGATCGATCTCGAGCCGCAGCGCGTCGCCCTGCAGGCTGAGCGAGAACATGCCGCCATCCCCCTCGACGCCGCAGCGATTTCCTTCGCACAGACCCAGGCCGACATAGTCGTTGCCCTCGCGGGTGCGGAAACCGAACAGCAGCGTCAGGTCGTAATTGGGGTCCTGGAAGTCGGGGTGGAGGCCGACCGCGAAGCGCTCGACGCGCTGGTCGGGATGGCTCTTGAGGTGCTCGGCATCATAGACCCGCGAAAAGCAGTCGCCGGGCTCCCCCAGCGCACTCTCGGCCGCATACACCGGTGTCACCGCCAGGATCACCGCCGACGCCAGCGTCAGACCAAGCCCCATGATCGCCCCAGAAGGTGGCGCGAGAGTGCCACGGCAGGGCCGGGCCGTTCAAGACACCCACTCTCTGGCGGCCACCGCTACTGGGCCCAGTCGAACACCATGTCCCTGAAATCGAGCTGGGCATTGCCGGTGCCGAAGTTGTAGCCGCCGAAGCCCTCGTCGAACTCGAGGTAGTAGGGGCTCATCGGTGGAATGCCCTGCATCGGCTGCATGGTGCCGCCGATGTGGTTGGGCTGATGGGTCTTGGTCCATTTGTGCTGGCGGTAGGTCGCGGCGCTGGGCTCCCCGTCGAAGTAGAAGGGACTTTGGTAGCCTGTTGCCTCTGTTCCCGGTTCCCGTGGCGACTTGCCGGCATTGGGATCGCTTTCGCGCACCACAAGCCGCAATGCCCGGTTGAAGCCGAGCTCTGCCGGCGGTTCACCATGGAGATAGGGCCATGCGGGGTTCTGCTGGGGATCGTCCGAGGGCGTCCAGCGCCAGAGCGCCTGCGCTGCACCGACGGACAGCCACAGCGGTGCGGGAACGCGGGACAGGTAGCCGTTTCCCTCCCGCCGCGGCGGTTCGGCCGGCGCACCGCTGAACTCCGCCTCGGTCAGCAGGATCACGGCATATTCGAGATCGAGGATGTCGCCCATGCGGTGAAGCCGGGGGTGAGTCTCCCTAAGGCTCTCCCAGAAAGGCACGAGTTCAGGATCGTCCGGTCGCGTGGCTGCCGGATTGCGCAGAATGGCCTGGATATCCTTGTTGACGGTGGGCACCCCGTCATTGTGATCGGCAGCCGTAGCAAAGA
This sequence comes from Pseudomonadota bacterium, assembly GCA_023431205.1. GTDB lineage: Bacteria > Pseudomonadota > Alphaproteobacteria > Rhizobiales > Devosiaceae > Devosia. Next base: position 15,041 of record JAEYXQ010000111.1, read on the forward strand.
AGCTGAGCGCCACGATCCCGGGGCCATGGACACGATAGTCTTCCGGAAGCCGGATGGTGAAGCCGTGCATCAGCGGATAGCCATTGTGCGGGTCGAGCGGCCATTGTGCGGTGCTGATGCCGGGCGGCAGGCCGAACACCCACCCGTCGCCGGGCTCACCCGCCACGACGCTCCTCTGCAAGGTATCGATGTTGTAGGCCTGCATCGGTGCCTTCTGTCCTCGGGCTGGTCCAGCCAGTGCCGCCGCGCCGGTCATCAGTGCCATACCAAGCATTCCGCGCCGCGTCAGCTTCACGTGCATGTTCCCTGTGCCCGCGCGGCCTGCGAACGATGACGAAAAACGCAGGCGCTTCCCCAGTGCTGCAATCTACCGCCGGCCGATCCGGTCGAGCGTGGCGAAATCCTCGTCGCTGAGCTCGATCGCCGCGGCGGCGACATTGTCCTCGAGGTGTTTGACCTTCCCCGTGCCCGGGATCGGCAGCATCACCGGCGAGCGCTTCAGCAGCCAGGCGAGCGCGATCTGGCTGCCGCTGGCGCCGTGCTTGTCCATGATGGCGCGGGCATCGGCATGGCCTTCCACCAGGTCGCCACCGGCCAGCGGGTACCAGGGAATGAAGCCGATGCCGTTCTTCTCGCAATAGTCGAGCACCGCTTCGCTCTTGCGGTTGGCGAGGTTGTAGAGATTCTGCACGGTGGTGACGCGGAAGTATTTCTGCGCCGCCTCGATCTGCTCGACGCTGACTTCCGACAGGCCGACATGGCGGATCAGCCCCTGCTGCTGCATCTCGGCGATCGCCCCGAACTGGTCCTCATGCGAAACCTTGGAGTCGATGCGGTGCAGCTGCCACAAGTCGAGCCGCTCGAGCTTGAGGCGCCGGAGGCTGGTGATGACGCCCTGACGCAGGAATTCCGGCCGCGCCAGCCAATGCCATTCATCCGGCCCGGTGCGGGTCAGGCCGCTCTTGGTGGCGATGACCGTGCCTTGCGAATAGGGCGCCAGCACCTCTCCAATCAGGTCCTCGCTGACATAGGGGCCGTAGCTCTCGGCTGTGTCGACGAGGGTGACGTTGAGCTCCGGCAGGCGGCGCAGCACCCGGCGCGCCTCGTCGGGATCCTCCGGCGGACCCCAGATGCCCTTGCCGGTGATGCGCATGGCGCCGAACCCGAGCCGGTTGACCGTCAAGTCGCCACCAATGGCAAACGTGCCCGAAAGGGCCGCATCGAGTTGAACCATGATCATTCTCCTTGTTGGCACCCCATCTCGGCTCCCTCCCCATCGAAGCGGAGGCAGGCGCAGGGTTCGGCCCCGGTGTTCATCATCTCCCTCCCCCTTGTGGGAAGGGAGCAAGGGGGGGGGTTCCAGCCCTAGTTGTCGTCGCCGATATCGGGCAGCGGCATGAAGTGGACGCCGTCCTCGGCGAGACTCACCACGTCGTCGCGCGTTGCCTCGCCATGAATAGGCCGCGCTTCGACCTCCTCGAAGTGGATCTTGCGCGCTTCCTCGGCGAAACGGTCTCCGACATATTCGGTTTCCGCCAAGACCTTCTGGCGATACCGGCGATACATCTCGCGCAGCTTCAGCGCCTCGGCATGGGTGGAGGTGACAGGAACGCGCTCGGTATCGGTGCGGGCGACAGCCGGTGCCATCGGTGCCTTGTCGATCTCGGCCGAACCGCAGACGGCGCAGGCGACCAGACCCCGCCCCTTCTGCTCGTCGAAGGCGGCGGCGCTCTTGAACCAGGCGTCGAAGCTATGCCCCTCGGGGCAACGGAGAGTGTACTGGATCATGATGTGCCAGATATAGGAGACGGCTTCAGTCCTGCAATCGCGGAAGGGCAAAGTCGCGCGCATTGCGCAGCGCCGGAATGCGCTGCCGCGCCTCGCTCACCTGTTGGGGATCGATCTCGGCAACCAGCACGCCGGGCTCGTCATGCTCGAACTCGGCGACGAGCCGTCCCCAGGGGTCCACGATCAGCGAATGGCCATAGGTGGCACGGCCATTGGGATGGTGCCCGCCCTGCGCCGCCGCGATCACATAGGAGCCGGTTTCGATGGCGCGGGCGCGCAGCAGCACGTGCCAATGCGCTTGACCAGTCGGAACGGTGAAGGCGGCCGGCACCGCCATCAGCCCGGCCCCGGCATTGGCGAGCGCGGTGTAGAGCCTGGGGAAGCGCATGTCGTAGCAGATGGAAAACCCGAGCAGCACCCCGTCGAGCTCGGCCGTCACCGCCGCTTCGCCGGCACGGTAGGTCGCACTTTCACGATAGGCGTTGAGCCCGGCAATGTCGGCGTCGAACAGGTGGATCTTGTCGTAGGTGGCGGCAATCGAACCCGCCGGCGAGAACAACACCGAGCGGTTGGCAAAGCGCCCGTCCTCGAGCGGCACCGCCAGCGAGCCGACATGGATGAACATGTCGTGCTGGCGCGCCAGTTCCCCGACCCGGCGCAGTTGCGGATGCCCCTCGAACGGCGCCGCCACCGAGCGCAACTGGTCGCGGTTTTCCGGAAAGATCATGGTGACTTCCGGCGTCAGCGCATACCGCGCCCCCGCCGCCGCCGCTTCCGTCAGCATCGGCTCGAGCGCCCGGAGATTGGCATCGGGATCAAGCCCCGACCGCATCTGGATCGCCGCGATTTTCATGTGTTTGCCCCGGCACCACCGGTGCCACCCCCACCCTTGTTCCCTCCCCACAGGGGGGAGGGAGACGATGAACACCAGCGCATCAGCCCTGCGCCTCCCTCCCCTTGATGGGGAGGGATTGAGGGTGGGGTGGAGTCACACCCACCGGCCCATCTGCTTACAGCGCCAGCAGCGGGTCCAGCCCGCCCTGGCGGTCCAGTGCTGCCATGTCGTCATAGCCACCGACATGGGTGTCGCCGATGAAGATCTGCGGCACGGTGCGGCGGCCATGGGCGCGCTGGGTCATCTTGGCCCGCAGATCGGGATCGAGCACGGTGATCTCGTCATACTCGACGCCCTTCTCGGCCAGCAGCGCCTTGGCCGCGTGGCAATAGGGGCAGGTGGGGGTGGTGTAGATTTCGACCTTGGCCATTTTCTCAATGCCTTCCGGAGTTTCCTCTTATATGGGCAGATCGTCGCCGATCGCAACGCGGGCAAAGGTCACCACATCGACACCGGCCGCGCCGGCCCTGAGCAATGTCCGCGTCACCGCCTTGGCCGTAGCGCCGGTAGTATAGACATCGTCGACCACCACCACATGCCGGCCGGCGATCCGCGCCAGCTTGTCGGGCTCAACGGTGAAGGCGCCGGCGACGTTCCGCTGCCGCGCATCGCCCGAAAGCCCCACCTGCTGCCGCGTCTGGCGATGGCGCGTCACCGCCCCCGCCTCGATCGGGAGCCCGGTGAGCGCCGACAGCGCCCGCGCCAGCTCGGCCGACTGGTTGTAGCGGCGCTGCAGCAGCCGACGGCGATGGAGCGGCACCGGCACCAGCACCGGCCGATCACCCCAGAACTCGTGCCCCGCCCCCGCCATCAGCCGGGCGCAGAACCGCGCCAGCTCCGGCCGGTCGCCATATTTCAGCCGGCTGACCAGCGCGCGCGCCCCGTCATTATAGACCAGCGCCGCCCGCGCCCGTCCGAACGGCGGAGGATCGGCCGCCGCCTCTGCCGAAATCGCCCCCTCGCCCAGGCTCGCCGCAAACGGAATCCCCAGCCGCGGGCAGAGCGGCGCCGTGATCGGCTTGAGCCCGGCAAAGCAGGCCGGACACAGCGCATCCGGCACCGCCAGCGGCGCCGAGCAGCCGAGGCAGGTGGGGGGATAGACAAGGTCGGTCAGCGCGGTGCCGGCACGCTTCACCCCGGCCGCAAGGCGCGCGGGCCAGGGCGGGCTTTTGACAAGGCCGGTTTCGCTCTCCATATCTGCGATATTGTGCCGACAGCCCCGGGCACCGCAAGGCCTCCATGACCGCACCGCGCCTCTTCGATCCAACGCTTGTCCAGCGTCACCTGGCACGCCGCCGCGACACCGGCAGCTTCGTCTTCGACCTCGTCGTGGAGGATCTCGCCGACCGCCTGGGCACGCTGGTGCGCGAGTTTCCCCGCGCCGCCATCATCGGCCCCGACCGGGAGCTACTGCCCGAAACCGGCGCCACCGCCAGCCACCCGATCCGCTTCGAGCGCTACGCCGCCTTCACCGGCGACGACGAAATGCCCGAGCTCGGCGACGGCAGCTACAACCTCATCGTCTCCCTGCTCCACCTGCAGGCGGTCAACGACGTCCCCGGTTATCTCGCCCGCCTGCGCGCCAAACTCGAACCCGACGGCCTCCTCATGGTCGCCACGGTCGGCGGGGAGTCGCTGACCGAACTGCGCGAGGCCTTCCTCTCCGCCGATGCCATGGTGCTCGGCGGCGCCGCCGCCCGCGTCGCCCCCATGCTGCAGGTGCGCGAAGCCGGCTCGCTCCTCCAGCGCGCCGGACTTGCCCTGCCGGTGGCCGACGTCGAAACCCATGTGGTGCGCTATTCCACCCCTTTTGCACTGATGGCCGAACTCAAGGCCCTCGGCGCCGCCAATCCGCTCGCCGACCGCCCGCGGCGCCTCGCCACCGCCACCCTGCTCACCGCCGCCGCCAACGCCTACCAGGCCCATGACGCCGATCCCGACGGGCGCGTCCGCGCCACGCTCGAGATCGTCTGGCTCGCCGGCTGGGTGCCGCACGAATCCCAGCAGAAGCCGCTGAAACCGGGCAGTGCCACCACCCGCCTCGCCGATATCCTCAAGCAAGGCTAGCGCTCTCCCCAAATTTGCGTGCACGGGCTATGCTGTGATTCTGGCGCGGCCCACGCCTCCTCCCTCCACCTGGGAAGCACATTGCATGCAGGGCAGTTTTCTCATCGCCGACCTGTTGAGCAGCGCACAAGGAGGGACTGCGATCTTTGCTCGCATCAGGAGGTCACGATGAAACTGTCTGCACCCATCTACCGGCTGAAACGCGAGGCGCGCCAACTGGCCCGCCGAGAGGATCTGCCGCTCCACGCTGCGCTGGATCGGATTGCGCGCACCCAGGGCTTCGCCGCCTGGAGCCTGCTGGCCGCGCGATATGCGGCCGAGTCACCCGCCGAAAGGCTCCTCGGAAGCCTGGCAGCCGGAGACCTGCTGCTGGTCGGCGCCCGCCCCGGTCAGGGCAAGACTGCCTTCGCACTGGAGCTCGCCGCCGCTGCCGCCCGCAATGGCGGCCATGGCCTGTTCTTCACGCTCGACTACACCCCGGCCGACGTGCTCGAGCAGTTGCGCAGTCTCGGCATCGACCCAACCTCTCTGGGTGAGCGGTTCGGCTTCGATTGCTCCGACGGCATCAGCGCCGGCTACATTACCGAGCGCCTCGCCCAGGCACCCGCGGGCACTATCGCCGCGATCGACTACCTGCAATTGCTGGATCAGCGGCGCAGCAACCCGTCACTGGCGGAGCAGGTCGCCACACTCAAGCGCTTCGCCCGCGAGCGCGGCATGGTCGTCGTGTGCATCTCGCAGATCGATCGCAGCTACGATCCGGTGGCCAAGCCTCTGCCCGACCTTGGCGACATCAGATTGCCCAACCCGCTGGACCTGTCGCTGTTCAACAAGACCTGCTTCCTCCACGCCGGCGAACTGCAGTTCCAGTCGGCCGCGTGAAACAAAAAAGAGGCCGGTGTTTCCACCGGCCTCTCCTTGCATTGGTTGTCGGCAGCCTTACGCTGCCGCTTCCTCGTCGCCCTCGGCTTCCGCCTCGGCCTCGGCGGCCTTGGTGCGCTTGGGGGACTTGGCGAGCTGCTTTTCGATCAGCTGCACGGCCTCGGTGAGGGTGAGCTTGTTCACGGCGGCGATCTCGCGGCTCATGCGGTCCATCGCCTGCTCGAACAGTTGGCGCTCGGAATAGCTCTGCTCGGGCTGCTCTTCGGAGCGGTACAGGTCGCGCACCACTTCGGAGATGGCGATCAGGTCACCGGAATTGATCTTGGCTTCGTATTCCTGCGCGCGGCGCGACCACATGGTGCGCTTGACGCGGGCACGACCAGTCACGGTGGTCAGGGCCTGCTCGACGACGGGCTCCTCGGCCAGCTTGCGCATGCCAACGGATTTGATCTTGGCCACGGGCACGCGCAGCGTCAGCTTGTCCTGCTCGAAGCTGATGACGAACAGCTCGAGGGTAAGGCCGGCCACTTCCTGCTCTTCGATGGCGACGATCAGGCCCACACCATGCGAGGGGTAGACGATGTATTCACCCGTCTTGAACCCAAGCCGCTGCTGTGACTTCTTGGCTACCATATCGAGGGTACTCCTTTCGACGCGCCCTGAAGGCCGGTTCCTGGCGGGAAGGACCGGCCGTCCAAACTTGTACTTGCGGCAGTCAAGTCCCACGGTCTCCGGGTCCGCTTCCCGGAGCGCCATGCATCAGGTGATGTGTGTCAAAAAAATCGTGCCGGAAGGCACGGACTGGTGACGGGCTCAACTGCAATGGCCGGACCATAGCACAAAAAATCGGCAAGATCAAAAATTCCGAATCACTGCCGGCGTCTAGGCAACGCCGGGTTCGGTTGTGCTGACCGCAATGTGGCCCAGTAAGCTGTTGGCCGAACTAGTCGCCTTCGCCGGGCTTTTCGGAGAAGTACTTCTCGAGTTTGCCGTCCTCGCCGTCGCGTTCCTTGGCCTCAGGAAGCGGATCGCGCCGCTCGGTCAGGTTGGGCCATGCACTGGCGAACTTGCGGTTGAGCTCCAGCCACTGGTCGAGCCCGCTCTCGGTGTCCGGTTTGATCGCCTCGGCCGGGCATTCCGGCTCGCACACGCCGCAGTCGATGCACTCGTCCGGGTGGATCACCAGCATGTTCTCGCCCTCGTAGAAACAGTCCACCGGGCACACTTCGACGCAGTCGGTGTACTTGCAGGCGATGCAGTTGTCGGTGACGATATAGGTCATGGGGATCGACGCTAGTGGGCGGGTCTCAACGCGTCCGGTGCTAAACCGTTTCCATGAGGGGTGCAAGGCTCGCCAGGCGCACCTTTTGGCGCAGGGAGAGCCCGGAGTGGAACACTGTTGCGCCGACTGATCATCAGGCAACCACCAGCCAGGCCCTCCCCCCTTCAGGGGGAGGCTAGGGATGCTGGTGCAACTTCCGGAATGACGCCGAGCGACACCGTGCCTGCGAGGCCCCCACCCAACCTCCCCCGCAAGCGGGGGAGGGGCTGCATCGAGCCTGCCGCGCTGCTGAGGCGACCACCAGCCAGTCCCTCCCCCGCTTGCGGGGCAGGTTAGGTGGGGGCACCGGATCCTCGCGCCTTCACCGCCATCTCCCCACCCCCGATGTCACCACCGCGAAAGCGGCGCCCCTCCTGACCTCGTAGACCTCATCCTGAGCTTGTCGAAGGACGAGGTCGCGGCCACGGTGTCTCCGACCTCGTGGTTCGACAGGCTCACCATGAGGTCTGGGGGGAGTGCGCTGGCTCACGCCCGGGGCAACGCCGGTGGCGACAGATCTTCGTACAACCCCGCCGCCTCTGTCGCCGGACCGCGCCGCGTGCCGGGATCGATGATCCGCCACACCACGATCCGGCCGTGCAGCTGCATGGTCAGCACGTCACCGGGGCCCACCTTGCGATCGGGCCGTTCGGTGCGTTCGGAGTTGATCCGCACCGCACCGGTTTCGATGAACTTCTGCGCCAGGGTTCGCGACTTGAGCGCGCGCGCGTGAAACAGGAATTTGTCGAGCCGCTCCCGATGCGGGGTGTCTGCCGGCTCGACCAATCGCTACTCCGGACGCGGGTTGCGCAGGGCGGCAAGCTTGGCGAAGGGGCTGTCCGGATCGAACGGCTTGTCGCGGCGCTCCTCGCGCGGCCGCTCGGTCCGCGGCTTGTCTTCGCGCTTGTCCGGGCGGCGACCGCCTTCCGGGCGACCTTTGCGCGCTTCGGCAGCTTCGGCGCCATTGCCCTCGGGACGGCGCTTGCCTTCCGGGCGCTGCCGCTGGTTCTGGCGCGGCGGACGCGCCTCGGCGGCGTCACCCTCGGGCCGGCGGCGGCCCTCGTGACGCTTGCCCTCGTGGCGCCTGGTCTCGGTGCGGCGACCACCGGGGAACCACACCACATCGAATTCGGGCTCGGCGGGTTCGGCCGGTGCGTCGGCAACAACGGGCGGAGCCGCCTCGACGATGGTGGTTTCCGGCACGGTCGCTTCGGCAACAACGGGCGTCTCCGCCGTCGCCTCGGCCGCAGCCGGATCGATCGTAGCCGGGCTCTCGGCCAGCATCTCCTCGAGCGCCGGCGCTTCGGCGCTGGCCTCCGCGGCGGGGACCGGCGCCGGCGCTGGTGCCTTGGGTGTGCGGCGGACGCGATAGCCGAGCGAGGTCAGGATCGAGGCAAAGTCTTCGCCAGAGCAGCCGAGCAGGCTGGTCATCTCCACGGTGACGCGAAAGCCATTGCTTTCGGCGGCGCCGGCGGGAAGTTCACCCTGATAGGGACGCGAGGCGTCGATGGCGATCAGCGGCCGGATGATGTCGGCGAGGCGCTCGAGAATGTCGATGCGCACTGCCCGCTTGCCCGCCACCTTGAAGCCGGCGATCTCGTAGAGACGCGTGTCGACTTCGGGGTCGACGGTGAAGCTGGTGCGGCCGGACAGCACGATATGGGGAATGTCGGTGACGCCCGGCTGGCGCAGCCCGCCATTCTTGATGGCGAACAGGATCAGCGCCAGTTCGCGCGGCGCTGGCTTGAGGCTCAGCGGCAGGTAGATGTGGTAGGCGCCGAACTTGATCCCGAGCTTGCGCATCTTGCCGCGCACGTCCTGGTCGAGTTCCTTGACCTCGTTGGCCACCTGCCCGCGCGGCAGGATGCCCAGATGCTCGAACAGTTGGAAGGCGATGCCACGCGCCGAACCATCGAGATCAGCCGGCGCTTCCAGCGCCATCACCGGCTCGAACACGGTGTTGATATGGTGGCGCAGCCACAGCGACAGCCGGTCCTGCACCCGCTCCAGGTCGGGGCCGGTCAGCGTCTCGTCGGCCAGCACCAGGATGCGCGGCCGGTAGAGGTTTTCCCCCTCGACCAGTTCGGCGACGATCTCACCGCGCCAGCGCAGGCGCCCGTCGGTCGCCAGCACGAATTCCTCGTTCGGCGCACCGGCGAGCCGGTCGGCACGATGATGGATTTCGGGCGCCACCACCTGGTCGGCGGCGCCACGCAGATTGCGCGCGTCACCCTCCCCCTCGCCTCGCGCCATGGTGAAGCGGAAGCCTTCGAGCGTGCCGATGAGGTGGCCTTCCAGCCGCACTTCGCCGCGTTCGTTGATTTCGGGAGATGCCATACGTCTGTCTTTCAGGTGGCGCAGCAACACGCTGGTGCGCCGGTCAACGAACCGTTGGGTGAGCCGTTCATGCAGGGCATCACTCAGCCGATCCTCGATGTCCCGGGTCTTTTCGCGCCAATGTGATGGGTCCGCAAGCCAGTTTTTCCGGTTAGCGACGAAGGTCCATGTGCGGATCTGCTTGATCCGGTTGGACAATGTATCAATGTCGCCGCTCGCATTGTCGCAAAAGCGTACCTGCTCGGCAATCCAGTCCTCGTCGACGTGCCGGCGCTTAGCTAAATCCGTGTAAATGCGGGTGACGATTTCTCCGTGCATCGCGGGGGAAATCCCTTGGTAGTCAGGGATCTGGCAGCATTCCCACAAGAGCCGTGCCCCATCGAGCCCGCGCGCCAGCTGCCCGGCCTCGTTGCGAGCGACGAACTCCAGCGCCAGCTGGTCCGTCGCGGTCGGCACTCGGGTCAGGCTGCGGTGTTCGGGCACCGCTTCGAGCGAGCGGCGCAGCGCGTTGATGGATGAAAAATCCAGTCTGTTGTTGCGCCATTGCAGCACTTCCACCGGCTGGAAGTCGTGCGTTTCGAGCTGCACCACCAGTTCTTCGTCGAGTTCGGGCACGCCACCAGTGACGCCGAAGGTGCCGTTGCGGGTGTGCCGGCCGGCGCGCCCGGCAATCTGGCCGAGCTCGGCTGGGGTCAGGTCGCGGCTGACCCGGCCGTCGAACTTGGAATCATCGGCAAAGGCCACGTGGTGGATGTCGAGGTTGAGCCCCATGCCGACCGCATCGGTCGCCACCAGGAAATCCACATCGCCATTCTGATAGAGCTCTACCTGGGCATTGCGGGTGCGCGGGCTCAGCGCACCCATCACCACCGCCGCCCCGCCGCGCTCGCGCCGGATCAGTTCGGCGATGGCGTAAACCTGCCGGGCCGAGAAGGCGACGATCGCCGAGCGCGGCGGCTGGCGGGAGATCTTCCTGGAGCCCGCATAGGTCAGCTGCGACAACCGCGGTCGCTCGATCATCTCGGCATGCGGCAACAGCTTGCGGATCACCGGACCCATGGTGGCCGAGCCGAGCAGCAGCGTCTCGTGCGTGCCGCGGGCATTGAGGATGCGGTCGGTGAACACATGACCGCGGTCGAAGTCGATGGCGACCTGGATTTCGTCCACCGCCACGCAGTCGACCCGCAGGTCCATCGGCATGGCTTCGACGGTGCAGACCCAGTAGCGCGGCTTAGCGGGCACGATCCGCTCTTCGCCGGTCACCAGCGCCACCGCCTGTTCCCCGACCCGCTCGACCACGCGGCCGTAGACCTCGCGGGCAAGCAGCCGCAACGGCAGGCCGATCATCCCGGTGGGATGGGCCAGCATGCGTTCAATGGCAAAGAAGGTCTTGCCGGTGTTGGTCGGGCCAAGGATTGCCTTGACCGGCGGCGTCATCGTCATCGCGCCCAATGTAGGCATTGCCGGTCCTGCTTTCGAGTGCCGAATCTGTGGTCCCGAGTTGGGACAGCACTCATGCCACAAATGCCCCGGCGTTAGGGACTGGAACGAGCCCAGAACAAACGGGAACCGAATCGACGAGAATCACCGAGTCCGGTTTCGTTCGCATCAACATATGGTGGCTCCCCTTCGGCCAACGCCGCTACGACAGAGCGCAATCCGCCCATTCACGCCCTCGGCCTACCGCTCGGGCGTAAAGCTTGCTTGCCAAAGGCTTAATCCCGCCCCCATTGCGGCGTTCCCTACCCAAACGTAGACGTGCCGGGGGCTCAAAAATCTTGCGCCGTTCATACCTTAACCCAGAGTAGCGGCGTGGCCCGGGTCGGGCCGGTAACGAAAACGCCGTTGACCGTGCCACTTCGGGACAGCGCCCGGGCCCCCTCCCCCTCCCGCGTCGTCGGAACCAGAAGCTCCCACAGGTCTGCCCACCGTCGTCCCATTTCGAAACGATCCGGCCGTGTTCGGCGGGTCGCTGTTAACCGGGCGACCGAATCCGGAACGAACGGGGCTCGAATCGCGGCGACTCACCCAATCCGGGTTTGTTCACGCCCCACATCTGGACCATCGACCACAGCACCAGCACAAGCCACTCGTCCTGCCCCTCGCAGAAGCGTCGAGGCGGCCTCCGTTCCGTTCATCTCGGCTAAGAATGCGTTAATGTCCCGCGGTTTTCCCGCTTTGACAGCAAATCCTTACCGCCCTAGCCCATCTTCCCGGCTCGCCGTTAACGGAAAGCCGCCGCTTTCCCTGCCGTCGCCGCCGCTCCCGTTGACGAAAAACCCGTTGACCGTGCCAGCCCGGGACGAGACCGGCCGGAGTAGAATGATCGCTTCGCGGCAGTAAAACCCGGCCCCGAACTGCCTAGCCGGCACGGCTGAATTGCTGCGGCCTTGACTTAACCGCAATGGACGCCCACATTGTCAGCATACGTTTGAGCCTTGATGGCGATCTGACTGTGCGGCCCCCCTTGGCCGTCTAACTGGTTACCCGGAACACTTGCACGTACGGAGTCCAGCGCATGCCGCGCCGGGCCCTAATCGCTCGCTTGCGTTCCGCGCCGAGCCAACAGAGAGGTCGCCATGATCACCGGCACCGTAAAATTCTACAATTCCACCAAGGGCTTCGGCTTCATCAGCCCCGACACCGGCGGCAAGGACGCCTTTGTCCATGTTTCTGCTCTCGAGCGCGCCGGCATCAGCGGCCTGAGCGATGGCCAGAAGGTCTCCTATGACATGGAACAGGGCCGCGACGGCCGTGAGTCCGCCATCAATCTGCAGATCGCCTAGTTCCGGCACTGCATCCCGGAGGTTCGGCCAAGGCCGGATCTCCCGACAAGAAGGAAGACGGCCATGCGTCACCGCTATGCAGTAGGTCAGATGGTTGAGCTTTTCGGGCCGGCAAACCGCCCCTCCGGAGCCTGCCGCATCGTTTCCTGCCTGCCCTATGAACGCGGGCCGCTGCAGTATCGCGTGCAATGGCACGGCGATCCGGTCCAGCGCGTGGTCAGCGAGGCCGACCTGCGGGCGTCCAACGCGACCAACACACCGCAGCAGAAAGAGGAAGCGGCTGAATCCGCATTCCGGCCCCTGCGCGTCGTGCGCCGGTGACCCCTCGCTTCGACTACGACCAGTCAGCCGAACTCTATGCCGGCTCTTCGAGCCACCGCGGCCGTGGGCCGCGCTATCTGCGCTTTCCATCTGCCGCAGAGGCGGTGCGCTACGCAGTCGAGGAACTGCCGCGCCCGCAGCTTCGCTATTCCTCCGTCGAAATCGGTGACGAGCGCTTCGAAGGCGACGCCATCATGCAGCTCTACCTGTCGACGGACTACCCGCTCGCCCGCGCGAGCCACTAGAACAAGAAAAACCAAAGACAACTATGACTCTGAATCTGAATACCGCGTCCGAGCTCTATCTCGGCCGCGACCGGCAGACCGCGCTTGCGCTCGGTCCGCGCCGTTTCCGCACCGCTTCCGGTGCCATCCGCTTCGCCATGGAGCAGGCTGCGCCCGTCAGCCGCCGCGGCGCATTCATCCAGATCGGCAACCGCCGGCTCGAGGAGCCGCAGATGACGCGGCTCTATGAACAAGCCGCCACCGTTGCCCCGCCGCCGCGCCGCCAGGGCTACGAACTCGAGGTGGCCGAGATCGACCGCCTGCTGGGCTAGAGATTGGTGCCGATCGCGAGGAATTTCTCGCGACGGTGCTCGCGCACTTCCAGCCGGCTCTTGCCGGCAAACTCACCCAGGAAACGGCTGATTTCGCTGCGCGTGTCGGCCATGATCCGTTCCGGATGCCGGTGGGCACCACCCGCCGGCTCGGGGATGATGCCGTCGATGACGCCAAAGCCGAGCAGGTCCTGCGCGGTGATCTTCTGCGCCGTCGCCATGTCCTGCGCCCGCGCCGCGTCGCGGAACAGGATCGAGGCGCCCGCTTCGGGCGAAATCACCGAATAGATCGAGTTCTCGAGCATCAGCACCCTGTTGGCGGTGGCGATCGCGATGGCGCCGCCGGACCCGCCCTCACCGATGATCAGCGCCAGGTTGGGCACGCCCAGTTCGAGGCTCTTTTCAGTCGAGCGGGCGATGGCTTCGGCCTGCCCCCGCTCCTCGGCACCGATGCCGGGATAGGCGCCGGCCGTATCCACAAAACTCAGGACCGGAATGTTGAACCGGTCGGCCATGTCCATGATGCGCACCGCCTTGCGGTAGCCTTCCGGGTTGGCCATGCCGAAATTGTGCTTGAGGCGTGTCTCGGTGGAATTGCCCTTCTCCTGCCCGAGAATGGCCACCGGCTGCCCCTCGAACCGGCCGAAGCCGGCCAGCAGGGCGGCGTCTTCGCGATACTTGCGGTCGCCCGCCAGCGGCGTCCACTCGGTGATCAGCGAAGTCACATAGTCGGTGAAGTGCGGCCGCTGCGGATGGCGGGCAACCTGCATCTTCTGCCAGGGCGTCAGGCGGCGGTAGATTTCCACCAGCGCCTCGTCGGCGCGGGCGGAAAGCCGGGTGACTTCCTCGTCGATGGACACGGCCTGGTCGGTCGCCGCCAGCGACTTCAGTTCGGCGATCTTGCCCTCAAGATCGGCCACCGGCTTTTCAAAATCTAAATAGGACTGCATCCCACCCGCCGTTAGGGGTCGTTGTTCTGACCGTTGGAATAAACGCCGCTGCTGTTGCGTTCCAAAGTGGCCGGAAAGTGGCGACAGGGGGACGCTGAGTCAAGCGACGGGGTTACTCGGCTGCATCCGCCAGCGGGTGATGGCTTTCCACCAGGTCCCGCAGCGTCTCGTCGAGTACGTGCGTGTAGATCTGCGTCGTGGCGATGTCGGCATGCCCGAGCAGCGTCTGCACGACCCTGAGGTCGGCACCGCCCGACAGCAGGTGGCTGGCAAAGGCGTGGCGCAACACGTGCGGCGACACCCGCGCCGAGGATATGCCGCAGCGGGCCGCCAGGTCCTTGAGGTCGCGGGCGAACACCTGCCGGGCCACATGCCCGCTCTCCCCGCCGGCCGGGAACAGCATCTGCCCCGGGGGCAGCCGCCCGATCCAGTTGCGCACCGCATCCTTGGCACGGTCGGTGAGCGGCACGATGCGTTCCTTGCGCCCCTTGCCGATCACGGTGATGAACCCGGTGTCCCGCATCACCGCGCCGCGCTTGAGCGCCACCAGTTCGGAAACGCGCAGGCCGGTCGCATAGAGCAGTTCCAGCATGACATAGAGCCGCACCGGCCCGTCGTCTTCGGCCGCGTTGGCCTCGCTCTCGGCAGTCTGCAACAGGCGGTCGACTTCGGCGACCGACAGCACCTTGGGCAGGGCCCGGCTGCTGCGCGGACTGGCGACGATCCGGGTCGGATCATCGCCGCGCAGCCCATCGGCGCACAGGAACTTGTGAAACTGGCGGATTGCCGACAGGCGGCGGGCGCTCGATGAAGCCGCCAGGCCCTGCCGCTTCAGCCCGGTCAGGTAGGCCTCCACGGTGTCCCGGCGGCAGGTTTCGAGCGTCTCGCCGCGGCCGGTCACGAAGCCCGCATAATCGGCAAGGTCGCGCTGATAGGCTTCGATGGTGTTCGCCGCCGCACCGCGCTCGGCGCTCATCATCTCGAGAAAGGCGCCGATCAGGTGCCCGCCACTCATTGTGCCGGCGGCTCCGCCGGCTCGGCTGGTGCCTGCGACTGCTGCGAAGAGGGGGGCAGTTGCGACTGCACACCCGGCAGCGCCGGCTCACCGCCGCCCAGCAGGTCGCGCGTCGGAATGCGCACCGTCACTTCTTTCTGCGTCGGCTCCACAAAGGCAACGAGCGCGATCATGCCGGCATAACCAAGCCCGGCGAGGAAAAGCAGCAGGATGACGAGGCGGATCAGGGTCGGCATGCGGGTCCGATCGAAAGTGGTTCGCGCGTCAGTTTGACCGCAAATGGTTTCATTTGTGTAGGTCCCGGAGCCGCCATGGAAATCCTTGACAGGCCGGGCCGGTGCAGATTGATAACCTGCATCAACACCAGGAGCCACAGGTGACGCGAGCGGAGGCGGCAGCACGGCAACACCGTGCCCAGGAACTGGTCCGGCTTTTGGCCGGCCGGCCGCTTGTGCTGGTGGGCATGATGGGCGCCGGCAAGACCACCGTGGGTCGCCGGGTCGCCAGCCGGCTGGAGCGCCGCTTTTGCGACAGTGACGAGGAGATCGAGAAGGCCGCGCAGATGACGATCCCCGAGATCTTCGACCAGCGCGGCGAGCCCGAGTTCCGCGCCGGCGAGACCCGCGTCATCGCGCGCCTGCTCAAGGAAGGCGACCTCGTGCTTGCCACCGGGGGCGGCGCCTTCGTCAACCCCGAAACGCGCGCTCTGGTGAAATCGGAGGCCATCTCAGTCTGGCTCAAGGCCGATGCGGGCATCCTGTTCCAACGGGTGTCCCGCCGCGCCAACCGGCCCCTGCTGAAGACGCCCAACCCGAGGGCCACGCTCGAAAAGCTGATCACGGAGCGCTATCCGCTCTATGCAGAGGCCGATGTCACCGTGCTCAGCCGCGACGTGCCGCAGGACACCGTTGCTGCCGACGTCATCGCCGCCACCTTGCGGCATCTGAAGCAGGAGAAATAGCGCGTGCCCGTCGCCCACACCGTCCACGTCGCCCTTGACGAGCGCGCCTACGATATCCTGATCGGGCCCCGGCTGATCGAAGAAGCCGGCACCATCCTGGCGGAGCGGTTCCCGGGCCGCCGGTTCGGCATCATCACCGATGCGGCCGTGGCCGAGTTG
>JAEYXQ010000140.1 GCA_023431205.1 Pseudomonadota bacterium
GTTCCCGGCGCTGATGACCAAGCTGGGGGAGTGGTATGGACGCGAGGTGAAGCCGGAGATCCGCGGCGGCATCTGAGCCCCCGCCCCACGCATTTGCGTAGGGACACCAATCGGCAGGGCGCCCTAAGGGGCGCCTTTGCTTTTTGGAGACGTCGATGTCGAGACTTGCCGCCGCGCTGGTGCTGACACTGCTGCTGACGGGTGCTGCGGAGGCAAAGGACAAGAGCAAGGGCGGCGCCGAGGCGGCCCCTGCGGTGCAACCGGCGCCGGTGGACCAGAGCCAGCCGCTCGAAATGGATGGCCCCTCCAACGGCGCGTACCTCGCTCCGGCGGTGGAAACCAGCAGTGCGTCCCTCGCCTACCATCCGGTCTCCGGGCTGCAGGCGGCGTTTGCCGGTTTCGGCGAACGCAATCGCGACGTGCTCTACTATGCCGCCTGCGCCGGCGGCGACTGCAGCGAAGATGCGGCCTGGGAGCGGGTCGAACTGGAACTGCCGCAGGCGGTGAAGGCTCAACTGCAACTGACGCCGGAGGGGCGACCGCGGATACTGGCCGCCGGCTGGTCGGCGGAGCAGGTCAACGGCAGCGACTACTACTATGCCGAATGCGACAGCCAGTGCCTCGATGCCGGCAACTGGCGCATGGGGCGGATCGTGTCGACGGGGGACGGGCTGATGTCCAACATCAGCCGCGACCGCCTGCCGGAGCGGACCTTCGCGCTCGACGCCAATGGCAATCCGCGCTTCGTCGTCAGCGACAGCAACTACCATGTGGAGCCCGACCACTATGGTGGCTTCTACATGAGCTGCGATGGTGGCTGCACCCAAGCCGCGAACTGGCGGGAGACCAACCTCGCCAACCAGGTGGGCTACAACACCGAGAGCTTCAGCTATCCGGTGCTGGCGCTGGGCGCCGATGGCAGTGCGCGGGTCCTGGCCGGTGTCTATGCCTTCGACGAAGCCGGCAACGATCTCGAGGACGGGCTCTATTTCTACGCCTGCGAGGGCGAGTGCGAGACGCGGCGGAACTGGCAGCGGACGCGGGTCATCGCCCAGGGCAGCGGCTCCTATCCCAACCCGACCTGGAGCATGGACCTGACCGCGGACGGACGGCCGCGTGTGGCCCTGTTCACCGGCTACGGCGTCGACGTCGAGGGGCTCGACGAGCAATTGCTGTACCTCTACTGCGAGGCCGACTGCACCGCCCCGGAGGGGGAGAACTGGTACGGCTACCCGCTCGGGGTGGGTGCGGGCGTGGGCGAAAGTCCCGACATCAAGCTCGATGCCGAGGGTGTTGCGCACATTGCTTTCACCACCGACGGGTTCGAGCTGGGCTACGCCTTTTGCGTCAGCACTTGCGAGAGCATGGACGAGGCGCGCTGGGAGGCCGATTTCGCCGAGCGGTCCGACACCGCCGCCGCCGACCGGCAGACGGCGCTGCCCTATACCTGCGATGGGGAGGTGTGGAACGGCATGGCACCGAGCCTGGCGCTGATCGGCAGCCGGCCGATGATCGCCTACGACCTCTCGGTGGAAGCGCGCTGCCTCTACAAGGAGTTCGACCGGCCCGAAATCACCTACGAGTTCCACGAGATCTGGCGGGGCTCGCGGGTGATGCGGCCGGCGACAAGTGGCGGTTGACTGGGGCGTGCCGATTGCCGCCTAGCGCATCCATCTGCGGCACCCTACGTTAGCGGCCAACGAAGAAGACTTCCGAGACCGACATGACCCAGCATCCCGCCTTCGAGCTCGTGCGCGACGAGACCATTGCCGACATCAACTCGCGGGCGCTGCTCTACCGGCACATCAAGACGGGAGCGGAGGTGCTGAGCCTCGTCAACGAGGACGAGAACAAGGTGTTCGGGGTGACCTTCAAGACGCCGCCGGACGATTCGACCGGCGTGGCGCATATCCTCGAGCACTCGGTGCTGTGCGGATCGAGGAAATATCCGGTCAAGAAGCCGTTCGTGGAGCTGTTGAAGGGGTCGATGCACACCTTCCTCAACGCCATGACCTTTCCGGACAAGACCGCCTATCCGGTGGCCTCGCAGAACCTCAAGGACTTCTACAACCTGGTGGATGTCTATCTCGACGCGGTGTTCTTTCCGCTGATCAGCGAGGACACCTTCCGCCAGGAGGGGTGGCACTACGAACTCGAAAGCGCCGACGCGCCACTGATCCGCAAGGGCGTGGTGTTCAACGAGATGAAGGGCGTGTTCTCCTCGCCCGACGCGGTGATGCGCGACCTGGCGCAGCGCTCGCTCTATCCCGATGTGACCTATGGCAAGAGCTCGGGCGGTGACCCCAAGGCCATTCCGGAGCTGACCTACAAGGACTTCAAGCGCTTCCACGAGCGCTTCTACCATCCGTCCAACACCCGCGCCTTCTTCTCGGGCGACGACGATCCGGCGCGGCGGCTCGACATCCTCGATGAATACTTCTCGCAGTTCGAGGCGGCGCCGGTGGATGCCGAAATCGGGCTGCAGCCGCGCTTCAACGAGCCGCGGCAGCTCAGCGGCAGCTATGCCGGCACGGTCGAGGGCGACAAGCGCCGCGACGGCATGGTCAGCGTCAACTGGCTGATCGACCCGCCGGCGGATCGCGAGGAATCGCTGAGCCACGGCTTGCTGAGCTACCTGCTCGCCGGTACGGCAGCGGCGCCGCTGCGGAAGGCGCTGACCGAATCCGGGCTGGGCGAGGGCATGACCGGCGGCGGCATCGGGCAAGGGCTGCGCCAGCCGATGGCGAGTTTCGGCATGAAGGGCATCAATCCGGAAGACGCGCCCAAGGTCGAGGCGCTGATCCTCGACACGCTCAAGGCGGTGGCCGAGCGCGGCTTTGCCCCCGAGCAGATCGAGGCGGCGACCAACACCTTCGAGTTCAGCCTGCGCGAGAACAATACCGGCTCCTTCCCGCGCGGGATGAGCTGGATGTTCTCCGCCCTTGGCACGTGGCTCCATGGCGGCGATCCGCTCGAGCCGCTGCAGTTCGAGGCGCCGCTGGCGGCGGTGAAGGAGAAGGCGGCCAACGGCCATTTCGAGCGTGAGGTGCGCCGGCTGTTCCTCGACAATTCGCATCGTACCACGGTGACGCTGAGCGCCGATCCGGAGCAGGGGGCGCGCGAGGCGGCCGAGGAGGCGGCGACGCTGGCCGAGATCCGCGCCGGCATGGATGCGGCTGCCATCAGCGACACGGTGGAACAGACCGAGCGGCTGAAGGCATTGCAGGAGGCGGTGGATGCGCCCGAAGCGCTGGCGAAGATCCCGACGCTGACGCTGGCGGACCTCGACCGCACCATCCGCACAGTTCCCGTCGTGATCGGGACGCTGGAAGGGGCGCGGCTGTTCTACCACGACCTGCCGACGCTCGGAATTTTGTATCTCGATCTCGGCTTTGACCTGCATGTGCTCGACAAGGACTTGCTGGCCTATCTGCCGCTGTTCGGGCGGGCGCTGCTGCAGACCGGCACCGGCAAGGAAGACTTCGTCTCGCTGACGCAGCGAATCGGGCGGACCACCGGCGGCATCGCGCAACACCGCGGCCTGTCGGCGCGGCAGGATGGCGACGGCAGCGCGGCCTGGTTCTTCCTCTCGGGCAAGGCGGTGCCGGACAAGTTCGCCGACATGCTGGCGATCATGGGCGACGTGTTGCTCGATGCTCAGCTCGGCAATCGCGAGCGCTTCCGGCAGATGGCGCTCGAGGAAAAGGCGGGGTTCGAGTCGCGGCTGGTGCCGGCCGGCCACTCCATGGTCGACACAAGGATCAAGTCCAGCCTGACCGAGGCCGGCTGGATCGCCGAGCAGATGAGCGGCGTCAGCTATTACGAGTTCCTCAAGGGGCTGATCCAAAAGATCGACAGCGACTGGGCGGCCGTCGAAGCGACGCTGAGGCGCATGCGCGACCTCCTGTTCAACCGCGGCCGCATGGTGGTCAACGTCACGGCCGATGGTTCGCTGTGGGAGCAGGCGCGGGGTGAACTCGGCGCCTTCGTCGCCGGGCTTCCAGACCGCGGGGTGGCCGATGCCGACTGGGGGCTGCAGCTCGCGCCGCGGTCGGAAGGGCTGATCATTCCGGCGCAGGTCAACTATGTGGGCAAGGGCGGTAACCTCAAGGCCCTGGGCTTTGCGCTGACCGGCGCCTCCAGCGTGGTGCTGAAATTCCTCAACACCACCTACCTCTGGGACAAGGTGCGGGTGCAGGGCGGGGCCTATGGTGGTTCGAGCCGCTTCGACCTGACCTCGGGCAATTTCTCCTTTGTCAGCTACCGCGATCCCAATCTCTTGCGGACGCTCGACGCCTATGACGGGGCGGCGCGGGCACTACGCAACGAGATCGGGGAGGGTGACCTGACCCGCTCGATCATCGGCGTGATCGGCGATGTCGACGGCTACGAATTCCTCGATGCCAAGGGCTATTCGTCGATGTGGCGGCAGCTGACCGGCACCACCGACGCGCTGCGCCAGCAGCGGCGCGACGAGATCCTCGGCACCAGCCGCGCCGATTTCACCGCCATGGCAGAGGCGCTGGAAGCGGTGGCGGCCAATGGGCATGTGGTGGTGCTGGGCGGCGAAGCGGGTTTGACCGCGGCCAACGCGCAGCGGCCGGGGCTGCTTGAGATCAAGAAGGTGATGTGAGGGGAGTCACCAACACACACAGGACGTCACCCTCGGGCTGGACCCGAGGGTGCTGCACTTGGCAGCACGTGAAGAGCCCTCGGGTCAAGCCCGAGGGTGACGCGCGGTGGGTGGGGCGCGGCCGCGCCTCGCGGGAAGGCACCCCTCACCCGTCTGGCGCTGCGCGCCATCCACCCTCTACCGCAAGGGGAGAGGGAAGCTCCGTGGCTGCCGCGGGCACGAGCTCCCCTTTTCCCCTTGCGGGAGAAGGTGCCCGAAGGGCGCATGAGGGGTGCTACGCGCTCAGTGCCTTGGCCAGATAGGGCAGGCTCAGGTCCATGCGGTAGTCGACGCCGGAGTGGTTGTCCTTGAACTCCTCGTAGCGGTGGGGGACGCCCGCCCGTTCCAGCGCCCGGTGGATGCGGCGGGTGCCGTAGAGGATGTTGTACTGATCGAGCGTGCCGCATTCGAGGTAGAAGGCCTTGAGGCCGCGAAGGGCGTCGAGTTGCTGGTCGACGATCACCGCCGGATCGTAGCGGAGCCAGTTGCGCCAGCGCTCCTCGATCACCTCGCAGGTGTCGAGGGTGACCGGCAGGCGCAGGCCGAGGAAGGTGTCGGGGTCAGGATCGGGATCGAAGCTCGCCGCCTGGCAGAGGAACATCAGGGTCATGGTGTCCTTGCCGTCGACCTTGGGCTTGCCTTCGAAGGCAGTGAGCCACTTTTCGATCGAGCCGTCATGGGCATCGAGCGCGCGCAGCACGTCGGGGAAGCCGGCGAGGTAGAGGTGCTCGAAACCGGAATCGCCCGAGTGGCTGGCAGCGGCCGACCAGACGTCCGAGTGCCACATGGCGTGCAGCAGCGAGCCGTGACCGCCCGAACTCTTGCCGAACACCCCGCGCTTTCCCGATCCGCCGCAGCGGAACTGCGATTCCACTGCATCGAGCATCTCGCCGGTAACGAAAGACGCCCAGTTTCCCATCACTTCGCTGTCGACATACTGGTTGCCGCCGAGGCGGGTGAAGCAGTCGGGGAAGGCGACGACGACGGGCGGCATCTCGCCCGAGCCGATCAGCCGGTCGAGCCGCTCCGGCACGTTTTCGGTGAACGCCTTCCAGGCCGTATGGGCCGGGCCGCCGGCGGTGTAGCCGACGAGATCGACAAGGAGCGGCAGCCCGTCGCCGGTGTGGCCGTGCGGCACGTAGACGTCGACGATGCGGGTGGTGGGGTCGCCCAAGCGGTTGTTTTGCAGGGCCTCGCTGCCCACCGTAAGGCGATGGACGGTGCCGGCGGGATGATCGGAGCGGCGCATGGTGATCCTCGTACAGTTCGGTCTGGTGATACCGTGTTCGCCCTTGGCTCCATAGCAGCTCGAAACGAGATCGATCCACATACTCGCCGTCATCCCCGCGAACGCGGGGACCCATCTCGAGATCTCAGGATGGGCCCCGGCTCAAGGCCGGGGTGACATCGAGTAAGTTGGGAGGACGGAGCAATGAACCGCAGGTTTGATCCCGCGTTGAGGAGCCATGCGTCAGCCGATCATCGATCGCGATCTCCATATCCGGGCCATCGACGCCTATGTCGATCCTAGCGTACCGCGGGAGCGGGCGATCATCACCCATGGGCATGCCGACCACGCCCGCAGCGGCCATGGGGCGGTGCTGGCAACGCCGGACACCATTGCCATCATGAAAGTCCGCTATGGCGAGGATTGCGCCGGGCGCTTCGAGGCGCTGGATTTCGGCGTGCCGCTGCACCTCGAGGGCGGGGTGACCATCACCTTCTTTCCGGCGGGGCACATTCTCGGTTCGGCGCAGGTGCTGATCGAGCAGGGCGGGCAGCGGGTGGTGGTGACGGGCGACTACAAGCGCCTGCAGGATCGCACGGCGCAACCCTATGAACTGGTGGAATGCGACCTCCTGATCACCGAGGCGACGTTCGGGCTGCCGGTGTTCCAGCACCCGCCGCCGCAGGTGGAGATCGGGCGGCTGCTGGCGTCGGTCGCCAAGCAGCCTGAGCGGGCCCATCTGATCGGCAGCTATTCACTGGGCAAGGCGCAGCGGGCGATTGCGCTGTTGCGCGACGCCGGCTGGGACGCCCCGATCTTTCTGCATGGCGCGATGATCCGGCTGTGTGCGCTCTACGAAGAACTGGGCGTGCCGCTGGGCGAACTGGTGCCGGCGACAGGCATGCCGAAGGCGGCGATGGCCGGGCAGATCGTAGTCGCGCCGCCCTCGGCGATCCGGGACCGGTGGAGCCGGCGCTTCCCAGACCCGGTGGTGTGCCAGGCCTCGGGCTGGATGAGCGTCAAGCAGCGGGCGCGGCAGGCGCTGGTGGAACTGCCGCTGGTCATCTCGGACCATTGCGACTGGGGCGAGCTGAACCAGACCATCCGTGAGACCGGGGCTGAGACCGTCTGGGTGACGCATGGGCGCGAAGACGCGCTGGTCTACTGGTGCCGGCAGCAGGGGCTCGATGCGGATGCGCTGAATATCATCGGCTTCGAGGACGATGGCGGCGAGGTGACCGAGGAATGAAGCGGTTTGCGCAGCTGCTCGAGCTCCTGGCGCTGACGCCGTCGCGCACGCGGAAGCTCGCGGCGATGACGGCCTATTTTCGCGAGACCCCCGACCCGGACCGGGGCTTTGCGCTGGCGGTGCTGACCGGGGCGCTGAGCTTTCGCAACGTCAAGCCGGCGCTGCTGCGCGACACCGTGCTGCGCGAGGTCGATCCGGTGCTGTTCGGGATGAGCTACGACTATGTCGGCGATCTCGGCGAGACCATTGCGCTGATCTGGCCGCACCGGGAGACGGGCGGGGAACTGCCCTCGCTGACCGAGCTGATCGAGCTGTTCAACACCACCAGCAAATCTGAGCTGCCGAACCTGATCGGGGCGCTGCTGACGAGGGCCGAGATCCACGAGCGCTGGGCGCTGATCAAGCTCGCCACCGGGGCGCTGCGCATCGGGGTGTCGGCACGACTGGCCAAGACGGCGCTGGCGGAAATGAGCGGGGTCCAGCTGCAGGCCATCGAAGAGGTGTGGCATGGAGTGATGCCGCCCTACACCGAGCTGTTCGCCTGGCTGGAGGGCAAGGCGGAGCGGCCGGACATCGATCATGCGGCGCGCTTCCACCCGCTGATGCTATCGAACCCGATCGAGGAAGCCGATTTCGGCAAGCTCGACCCCAGGGATTTTTCCGCCGAGTGGAAGTGGGACGGGATCCGGGTGCAGCTGGTGCTGGGACAGGGCACGGCCTCGCTGTTTTCGCGCACCGGCGACGACATTGCGGCAGCGTTTCCCGATGTGGTCGAGAATGCTTTGGGGCAGGGGGTGCTCGATGGCGAGCTGCTGGTCGGTCATGACTTCGAGGCAAGGAGCTTCAACGACCTGCAGCAGCGGCTGAACCGCAAGGTGGCCTCGCCGAAGCAGCTGGCGGAATCGCCCGCCTTCATTCGCGTCTATGACATGCTGTTCGATGGCGACGAGGATATCCGGGCGCTCAGCTGGGAGGAACGGCGCCGGCGGCTGGAGGCGTGGTTCGCGCGGACGCCGCAGACGCGGCTCGACCTGTCCGAAGTGCTCCCCTTTGCGGACTGGGACTCGCTCGCGGCGCTCCGGCAGCAGGGTGCCGACGAACACGGGCACGAAGGGGTGATGATCAAGCTGCGGTCGAGCCCCTATGTGCCGGGGCGGCCAAAGGGCTTCTGGTTCAAGTGGAAGCGCGATCCCAAGGTGGTGGACGCGATCCTGATGTATGCCCAGCGCGGGCACGGCAAGCGCAGTTCGTACTATTCGGACTACACGTTCGGCGTGTGGAAGGGGAACGAGATCGTCCCCATCGGCAAGGCCTATTTCGGCTTCACCGACGAGGAGCTGAAGCAGCTCGACCGCTGGATCCGGAACAACACGGTGGCGTCATTCGGCCCGGTGCGCGAGGTGAAGAAGGAGCTGGTGTTCGAGGTGGCGTTCGACTCGGCGCAGGTGTCGGGGCGGCACAAGTCGGGGGTGGCGCTGAGGTTTCCGCGCATCAACCGCATCCGCTGGGACAAGCCGGCAAACGAGGCCGCGACGCTGGAGGACATGGCGGTGTTCGTGGGGGCGACGTAGGGATCTTGGGTAGACCTCATCCTGAGCTTGTCGAAGGACGAGGTCGCGGCCGCGGTGTTATCGACCTCGTGGTTCGACAGGCTCACCATGAGGTCTAGGAGGGGTCAGGTCAGCCGGCGTTGTGCAGCCTCTCCTCGGCCAGCTTCCGGATCTCTCGCAATTCGGAAATGGTGGTCTCGAGGTCGGTGCGCTGGCGCTCGAGGGCGGCGAGGCGTTCGCTGACCTTTTCGGCGAGCAGGTTGACCTGCTGGGCGCGGTCGGCGTCGTAGAGGCCGAGATATTCGGAAATGTCGCGCAGAGAGAAGCCGAGGCGCTTGCCGCGCAGGATCAGGATCAGCCGGGCACGATCGCGGCGGCGGAACACGCGGGTGGAGCCGAGGCGCTCGGGCGAGAGCAGACCCTTGGCCTCGTAGAAGCGGATGGCGCGGGTCGAGATGCCGAACTCGCGCGACAGGTCGGCTATCGAGTAGAGCTCGCGCCCCTCCGGTTCGATGCGGTTCACGGCTGGCCTCGCATGGCCGCGTATTCCTCCCGCAACTCCTTCTTGCTGAGCTTGCCAATGAGAGTCTTGGGGAGCTCGGTCTTGAAGATGATCTGCCTGGGCATTTCGAGCTTGTTGAGGCGCCGGAAGATGAACTTCTTCAGCTCCTCCTCGGTGATGTCGGCGCCGGCCTTGAGCTTGACAAAGGCGACGGGCGCTTCGCCGCGATATTCGTCGGGCACGCCGATGACGTTGGTTTCTTCGACGGCTTCATGGGCCATCAGCGCTTCCTCGATGGTGCGCGGATAGACGTTGAAGCCGGAGGCGATGATCAGGTCCTTGATGCGGTCGACCAGGAAGACATAGCCGTCCTCGTCCATGTGGCCGACATCGCCGGTGCGCAGCCAGCCGTCCTGGAAGGCATTCGCGGAGGCTTCGGGGTCGTTGTAGTAGCCGGGCATGACCTGGGCGCCCTTGACCTGGAGCTCGCCATTCTCGCCGACGCCCACCGGCTGACCGGTGTCGATGTCGACGAAACGGATGTCGGTGGCGGGCAGGGGCAGGCCGATCGACATCGGCTTGGAGGGCACGCGCAAGGCGGCGCAGCAGACCACCGGCGAGGCCTCGGTGAGGCCATAGCCTTCGGCGAGGATGGCCTTGCTCTTCTTGCTGAAGGCGTGCCGGACTTCGTCGGGCAGGGCAGCGCCGCCCGAGATGGCAACTTCAAGGCTCGAGAGCTGGTCGGCAGTGACGCTGTCGGCGCGGGCGATGGCGTTGAGCAGGGTGGGCACGGCCGGCAGGACATTGGGGCGGGTGCGGGTGAACAGGTCGAGCAGCGCCTTGAGTTCGAAGCGCGGCAGCATGACCACCTGGGCGCCGTTGCACAGCGGCACGTTCATGCACACGGTCATCGCGAAGATGTGGAAGAAGGGCAGCACGGCCACGACCTTGGAGGGCGGGTAGAAGAGCCCGCAGCCCCATTTGTCGATCTGGCTCATGTTGGCGGCGATGTTGGCGTGGGTCAGCAGCGCGCCCTTGGGAATGCCGGTGGTGCCGCCGGTATATTGCTGGACGGCGATGTCCTTGTCAGGGTCGATAAGCACGGCGGTCGGGGTGTCGCGGCGGGCCAGCAGATCGGCGAGCCTGGTGATCTTGTCGCGGATCGGGGAGGCGTTGAGCCGGGCAAGGTCCTTGCGCTTGGCGATCGAGAACAGGACCTTCTTGACCATCGGCAAGGCGTCCGGGAAGTGGCAGGCGATCACCGACTTCACATTCCCGGCCTCGACCAGCTTCTCGGCCTTGTCGAAGATCTGCTTGAGATCGAGCGTGATCATCAGGTCGGCGCCGGCATTGGCGGTGATGTGCGCCAGCTCGTGGACGGTGTAGAGCGGGTTGCAGTTGACCACGGTGCCGCCGGCGCGGAGCACGGCGTAGTAGGCGATCGGGTAGAAGGGCGTGTTGGGCAGCATCAGCGCCACGCGCGTGCCCTTGGTGACCCCGAACTGGGACTGCAGGGCACCGGCAAGGGCGACGATCTTCTGGGCCAGTTCGCCGAAGGTGGTGGTGCCGCCGAGAAAATCGAGGGCGGTGGCGGAGGGGTTCTTGGCGCAGGCTGCCAGGACCTGCTCATGGACCGGACGGATATCGAGTTCGGTTTCCCAGACGATGCCCTCGGGGTAGCTGGCGATCCAGGGGCGCAGCGGTGCGGGGGCGTCGATCGTGGTGTCCAAGGTATCCTCCTCGAGCCATTTGGCAGTGGGCGCTTGCTGCGCTCCAGATTGGGTCAACTATTCCATGGCTTGACGTTAGCGTCAAACGTCTGCCCATGCGGCGCGGCGGCACAGGATGGAACCGCCACGGCACGTGAACGCTTACGGCCTTTGATTGACGTTTACGTAAAGCGCGCTAAATTGAGGGTCTATCGTTAAGGCTGGACGCGCTATGATCCCGGCGCGATCGGCCCACACCTCAAGCCGAAACAACGGCGGGCGGGCCAGGGATCCATGCGGCTTCGGCGGCTGCGGGTACCAGGAGGACAGCTTCGTGACTCTCGCGCTTTTCATCATCGGTCTCATCGTCTTCGGCGTGCTTGCCATGCGCGAGAGTCCGCTCTGGCAGTGGGGCGCTGCGGCGCTGGTGCTCGGATTGCTGAGCCGGTTCGAGGTTGATGGCGGGCTGGAATTCCACGGAGGCCTCGGGCTGTTCCTGGCGCTCCTGCCCGGCATCATCCTGTTGCTGCTCAGCGTCACCGCGATCCGCCGGGCGACCCTGCTGCCGCCGATCTACGGGGCGGTGAAGTCGATCCTGCCGCGGGTCAGCAGGACCGAGCAGGAGGCGCTCGATGCCGGTACGGTCGGCTGGGACGCCGAACTGTTCTCCGGCCGTCCGGACTGGAGCAAGCTCGACGCCATCCGGCCGCTGACGCTGACGCCGGAAGAGCAGGCCTTCCTTGATGGGCCCACCGAGGTTGCCTGCCGCATGATCGACGACTGGGACATCCGCGCCAACCGGGCGGACCTGTCGCCCGAACTGTGGCAGTTCCTAAAGGACAATGGCTTTCTCGGCATGCTCATCGGCAAGGAGCATGGCGGCCTGGGCTTTTCGGCGCAGGCACAGTCGATGATCGTGTCCAAGATCGCCAGCCGCTCGGTGGCGACCGGCATCACCGTCATGGTGCCCAATTCCCTCGGGCCGGGCGAACTGCTGGATAAATACGGCACGCCCGAGCAGAAGGACAAGTACCTGCACCGTCTTGCGACGGGCCAGGACGTGCCCTGCTTCGCCCTCACCGGCGTGCACTCGGGCTCGGACGCCGGCGGCATGCGCGACATCGGCGTGCTGACCAAGGGGACTTGGGACGGCAAGGAAACGCTGGGCGTGCGGCTCAGCTTCGACAAGCGCTATATCACCCTTGCCCCGGTGGCGACGCTGGTGGGCCTAGCCTTCATCCTCAAGGACCCGGACAATCTGCTCGGGCGCGGCGAGGATGTCGGGATCACGCTGGCGCTGATCCCGCACACCCATCCGGGGCTCGATATCGGGCGTCGGCATTATCCGGCGCGCCAGGCCTTCATGAATGGCCCGGTGCGAGGACGGGACATCTTCATTCCCATCGACTACCTGATCGGCGGCACCGCCTATGCCGGGCAGGGCTGGCGCATGCTGATGGAGTGCCTGTCCACCGGCCGCGCCATCTCGTTGCCGGCAATCGGCTCGATCTCGATCAAGCAGACGCTGCGTACCACCTCCGCCTATGCCCGCATCCGCCGCCAGTTCGGCATTCCGGTGGGCATCATGGAGGGCGTCGCCGATCCGCTGAGCCGCATGGTCCGCAACGCCTACACCTACGAAGCCGCCCGCGGCCTCACCGCCTCCATGGTCGACGAGGGCCAGAAGCCGGCGGTGATCTCGGCGCTGCTCAAGTACCGCACCACCGATGCGATGCGCGACAGCGTCAACGACGCGCTCGACATCCATGGC
>JAEYXQ010000037.1 GCA_023431205.1 Pseudomonadota bacterium
GTCTGGTACCAGTCCACGAACCGCCGGACGCCATCGTCCACCTGAGTTGCCGGCACGAAGCCGGTCAGGGCCTTGAGCAGGGAGGCGTCGGCGAAGGTTTCGGTGACGTCGCCTTGCTGCATGGGCAGCATGTTCTTCTTTGCCGTGATGCCGGTCGCCCGCTCGATCGCTTCGATGAAGTCGAGCAGACCGACGGGATCGCCGCCGGCGATGTTGACCACCCGCCAGGGGGCGACGGTGGACAGGGAATCCGTCACTCCGTCGGCGGTGACCGGGCGGTCGCGCTCGGGCACCGCATCCATCAGCCGGACGATGCCCTCCACGAGGTCGTCGATATAGGTGAAGTCCCGGCGCATCTTGCCCTGGCCATAGACGTCGATCGGGTCGCCCTTGCGCATGGCGGAGACGAACTTGAACAGGGCCATGTCTGGGCGGCCCCAGGGACCATATACCGTGAAGAAGCGAAAGTTGGTGGTGGGGATGCCGAACAGGTGGGCATACGAGTGACTCATCGCCTCGCCGGCCTTCTTAGTTGCGGCGTAGAGCGATACCGGAAAATCGGCACGATGGGCTTCCTCGAAGGGCATCTTCGTGTTGCCTCCATAGACCGAGGACGTCGAGGCGATCAGCAGGTGCTTCGGCTTGAGCTGGCGGGCCGCCTCGAGCACGTTGAAGGTGCCGGTGACGTTGGCGCTGATATAGGCGGCAGGGTTCTCGATGCTGTAGCGAACCCCTGCCTGCGCCGCCAGATGCACGATCACGTCGGGCGCAAAATCGAAGATGGCCCTGTCCAGCGCCGCCTTGTCCTCGAGCATCGCCTGGATGAAGGTGAAGCCGGGGCTATCGGACAGCAGCGCGAGCCGGGCGCGCTTGAGTGAAATGTCGTAGTACTCGGTCATGCCGTCATGGCCGAGCACCTGATGGCCGTCCCTCACGAGGCGCAGGCTCAGGTGGGCTCCGATGAAGCCAGCGGCGCCCGTAACGAACACTTTCATCGAGAATTTTTCCTCAGGAGCCGTGACCAAGGCTTGCACGCAGCACTGCCATGGGGATCAGCAATTCCATATCCGGGGCAGCACGGATAGACGCTTCTAGGCATGGCTCGCAGTGTGCCGGCAGCATGACAGTCGCGTCGCGCGCACTGTGTTTAGCGCATCTTGGGTGATTTGTGGCGGCCAGCCTCCGTTACTTGTCGAAACTGCGTTAATGCTGGAAGTCTGCGGGTGGAGGTGCGCCGGACACCTCCACCGTCAGGTCAATGGGCTTCTGCGCTTACATCCACCTTGTCGAGCAGTGCAGCGGGATTTTCGCTGGCGGCCAGGAAATCCACGAGGCCGACGCCGGGCTGCGCCTTGGCAGTGAGGTCCAGCGACAAGGTCTTGGCTGTGCCCTGGACGAAGGCAGCCACCGCCTGTGCCACCTGCTGGGCATTGGCGGCGGTAGCGAGCTGGCCGACGATGGTGCCCTGGGCCAGACCGGCAAAGACCGTGCGGAGATCGGCGGGGCGGGCGCCCTGTTCGGCGGCCACCTGTTCGAGCACCAGGTCCGAGGCGCCGTCATCGGTGACCTCCACCTGAACGTCGGAAACCGTCAGCGCCATGGCTGCCGCCAGAGCGGTGTCGGCATCCAGGTCGAACAGGTCGATGGTAGCGCTGGTGATGGTGCCGCCGATGGCGATGCTGGCAAGGTCGGCAGCGGAGACGGAGACGTCGTTGACCTTGATGGTGTTCTCCGCCTCGTCCCAGGCGAGATCGAGATTGAAACCGGCGTCGATGCTGGTGATGCCCATGGAGATGAGCTGGTGGACACTCTCCTCCTGGCTGTTTTTGGGCAATGCCACGACTAGGCCTTCGAGGCTGGTGGCAATGGCGGCAGGGATGCCGTTGCGGTAGTCGCCGAGGGTCAGGTCGAAGGCGCCCAGCGAAGCCTTGATCCGCGTCTTGGGTGCTTGGGGGTCCGGGATGTCCACCGACACGTCGGCGATGGAGATGCCCTCGAACGCCGGCACGAACAGGCGGGCGTTGGCCTCGAACCAGGCCGCGTCGACACTCTCGGGCGCGGACGCCAGGGTGTCGATCAGGTTGGTCAGGTCGATGCCCTTGAAGGTGAAGTTGCCGATGGTGATCTCGCCATCATCTACCACCGCCAGTTCGATGTCCTCGAAGGAGATCGCGGGGTAATGTCCCACGGTGAAGGCGTCGGCTTCGCCACTGCCGACCGCAACCCTGACCTGCTCGCCATCATCGCTTTGGAAGGCGCAATCGAAACCGCCGAAGCTGATCGGGTCCGCCTCCATGGCCGTCATGAAGTCTGCATACATCCGCATGGCCTGGCCGACGAGTTCCGGCGGCGGCTCATCTTCGGCAGCTTCCAGTTGTTCGACCAGGGTGAAGAACTCGGCAAACGAGAAGGCGATCGGCCGCACGCGGACCTCGGCGCCGGTGACTTCACCCAGGGTGCATTCGCCGTCCGGAGCGCTGATGGTGCCGCCGTCGAAGCTGAAGCTGGAGTAAAGCGTCTCCATCTCGGTGCTGTCGGGCTCGACCAGCCCGTAGAGCCCCAGGAGCGCGGCGATGTTGAAGTCGGTCGCCTGCATCGCGCCGAAGCTGCCGCTCGCGTCATCGTCTCCGGACATCTCGAAGCCGCCCAGCGACACGGTGGCAGCAACGCCCTCGGTGACGTCACCGAGGGAAATGTCGGTGACGGTGAGCGTGCTTCCCGACGTCTCCCCGTCGACCTCGACACTCACCTCGATGATGATTTCCGGGATGTCGATGCTGCTGGCGGTCAGGCCAGCCAGCGCATCGGCATTGTCGCTCAGTTCGCCGCTGAAGATGTCCCGTAGGGTCGCCTCATCGACATTGGAGTCGGCGGTGACGATCTCCGGGATGTAGACGCCGACGTCCGGCATGGACGAGGTGGTTTCCGTCGTCGCAGCCGGCCCCTTCGATTTGGTCTTCTGCGCCATCGCGCTTCCGGCAGGCAGGGCGACAGTCAGCAGGCAGGCCGCCGCAATTACGGCAAGAGGGGAGGGCGATGAGCGGAACATGGTGGTCTCCAGTTCGGAAAGCGGCTGCAATCTGACTGAAGCGCAAGAGCTCGGCAAGTCGGACCCGGTCAGTAGACTGATGTCAGGACCTCGATCTCGCGAGGTGGTCCTGGCTGAACCTGAAACTCGCGGTTGTAGACCGTGTCCCCGAGCTTGGCGAGAACGAGGTAGTCCCCTTCGGCCAGGACGGTCGTCGGGAACGCACCGAGATTGCTGAATACGGTGGTGCCGTCCGTCGTCTTGACGGTCCACTCGACGTCTGCGATCGCCTCGCCGCCTCGCTCGGAGACCAGCTTGAATGAGATGTGGCTGGCGTGGTGGTAGAGCGTGGCGTCGGTGATCTGGCCCGGCTCCACGCGCAGGTCCGCGCGCACCGTGGCGTTGACGTCGCCGAAGCGGGAGACGACATGATACGTCCCCGAATTGAGCGTCACGATCTCGTTGGGCGGGACAGCCTCCGCCAGCAGTCCGCGAGCAACCTCGTCTTCGTCCGTGAAGATGTCGAATGAGAGCAAGCCGGGGGCAATGGGAATGTCACCGCTGACTGCCGCGTTGAGCCGCAAGGCTCCGGCGCCGAGCACCATGTCGATGCTCCCCTGACCAGGTTGAATGCTCAAGGTCTCGCTGCTTTGCGCCCGGCCGTAAGCGACGTGAACAACATATTGTCCCGGCTCGAGCTCGACGCTTGCTTCGCCGGACTCGGACTTGGCGACCAGAGCCAGTTCGCCGCTGCTGTCCGGTTCCGCTTCGAAGATGCGCCAGACCAGACCATCCGGGATCGGGGCGCCATCCGGCGTGATGCGGGCCGTTAGGGTGATCGCCTGCGGCGCCGCCGTCGCGGCGGCAATGGCGTCGGTGGCCGGGGTTACCGCGTTCACGGGCGCAGTTGTGTTATTGGACAGCGCATCTGGATCCGGTCGCGGGCGGGGCAGGGGCGGCATTTCGGCCTGCTCTTGAGCCACGGCGTTCACCGGCGCCAACGGGCCCGAAGGCGACCCGGCTGTGAGTACGACCAGAAAAACAAGCAGCGGTCGCAGACGCATTGCGCAGAAACTCCTGAATCGGTCCGCTCCTAGGCGGCGATTGGGGAGAAGCTGTGTCACAGGTCACCAATGATGAAAACCGTTGCGGCCCATTTTGCGCACTGGCCGAGGCGCTGGCCGTTGCCGCGGCCCCACGCTAAGGATTGCCGATAAGGAGTCGGTCATGCCTGTGAATTCCGCGTTGCGCGATCATCTCAAGACCCGCCGGTCCGTCGGCATTGCCTTCCTGCAGGAGCCGGGTCCGGACGAAGCCGTGCTTGCGGAGATGCTGAGCATCGCCACGCGTGTTCCGGACCACCGCAAGCTCGCGCCGTGGCGGCTGGTGCTCTACCGTGGTGATGCGCGGGTCCAAGTGGGCGAGAAGCTGGCCGAGATCGTCCGGCGCCGCAATCCGGACATTGACGAGGCGAGCCTTGATGCCGAGCGGCAGAGGTTTTTACCCGCGCCTCTTACGGTCGGTGTCCTATCAGTGCCCGTGGACGACCCCAAGGTGCCGGAGATAGAGCAGCTGCTCTCGGCTGGCAATGTCTGCTTCAACCTGCTGCATGCCGCCGCCGCGTTTGGTTTTGGTGGGTCTTGGGTTACGCGTTGGTACACCTTCGATGCCGAAGCCGCTGCGATGTTGGGTGCAGGCGAGGGCGAGCGATTCGTGGGTTTTGTCCATGTTGGTACAATCACGACCACCATCGAGGACCGGGACCGTCCGAGGCTCATCGATGTGGTGCGAGAATGGAACTGATCATGTTGGTTGCTAACCGTCGCCGAGAAAACCCGCAGCCAAGGAGCAGCAGTGCGATCTCCCAAGCAGCTGAAGGCGAGCGCCGTGATCACTCATTGCCCAGAAATGGCAGCCAGTGCGGTCCCGTGGTGGCGTAGGGGCACGGCGAAGCCCCCTCGGCGCTTAGAACGAGCGACCCGCTTCTCATACACAAACACCTTTGGCGGCGAGAGCTCAGACACACCGGGCTTCGGCGGACGAGGCAGACAAGGGGATAGCGTGATCGCCAGCCGAGCGCTCGCAAGCTATGGCGCGGCTACCCCAGAGCAGCGCTCAAACCCGCGAAGGAAGACCTGCAACCACCAGGCAACCGGGGCGAGAAGAAGATGAACAGCTGCGCCTGGTGGTTTGCAAGGACCGGATAATTCCCAGCGCGGCCAGTTATCCCCTGGTGGGGGGAATTGAGGCTGAGGAGGCAACAGGAGTCCGCGGCCTCCAATCCGGCAATAGCTTTGGAGCGCTCGGGCAACTCCGTTGTGCTAGCGCGCTAAGAACCCTTGGCGCAAACATAATCGTTGAGTGCCGTAATTGGTCATTCTCGACCTGCATTAACCCCGGGGATCAAAATACGGGCAGGATGCTTCCATTTGGCGAAATTCTTGTTACACAGTAGAAGTTGGTTACGAACTGTTAACCTTGCCGGGGGGCTCGGGGCGTGGATATGACGAGTATGGGTGCGCTCGGTGGCGACAGCCTCGCCCTCAAGCGTGAGTTTGACTCTCGCGACGAAATGGGTCTTTCTCCGCACCGCAATGCCAATGAGAATGCCGGAATCTTGCCGGTGTGGCGATCTCAGAGCGGATTGTCGCTGGCTATTGGCGCCAATGGAGAGTTTCGGTCCTCCGTCGCTGTGTCGTCTTGGCAGGCGGCTGCCAAGCGTCTCTTCGACATCGTTGCTGCCGCTGCGGCGCTGGTCTGTCTTGGGCCGTTGATGCTGTTGGTGGCCCTCGCCATACGAATGGAATCAAGCGGTCCGGTACTTTTCAGTCAGGAACGCGAGGGGAAGGACAGAGTGCCCTTTCGGGTGCTGAAGTTCCGGTCGATGCAGGTAACGCGGTGCGACGCTAGCGGCGTACGCCAGACCCGGCGGGATGACCCGCGCGTCACGCGGGTCGGCCGCTTCATTCGGCGGACAAGCATCGACGAACTGCCGCAGTTGATCAACATCATCAAAGGCGACATGTCTCTGGTCGGGCCACGGCCTCATGTGCCTGGCATGCTTGCGGCAGGGCGGGAGTATCGTGATTTGGTTGAATATTATGACCTGCGCCTTCTGGTCAGGCCAGGGCTGACCGGCTGGGCACAAGCCAATGGTTTGCGCGGACCGACCACCAACTCGGCACTGGCCCGCGCCCGGGTTGATCATGACTTGGCCTATATTCAGAATTTCTCCCTTTGGCTGGACCTTAAGATCATTCTCCTGACGATCCGCCGCGAATTCTTTTCGGGCTCCGGACACTGACAGCTGCGGGTAGTAGAGCCTACCAAGCAACCCCGTCTGTGACGGCCGGCTTGCGTCTTTCAGTGTCCCCACGTTGAGTGCGCACCGGCGTGGGACCGCCCGATTACAATTTGAATAGAATTTTATCGAAATTTTCGACAAGGCAGCAAACCGGCTTCCCTAGGCTCTGACCATCAGATCAGCCAAGGGCAATCGGGCCATGAACAAGTTTGTTGCTTCAGTATTTCTCGGTGCGGTTCTCGCTGTGGCGAGTGTTGGCACTGCCGCAGCCAGCGCACCCTCGCGGATCGTCGCCCCGGAGCGTGTGACCTCCTCGGGGCCGATGAGCTTCCAGATGTTCTGCGCCGTTCATCCCCGTGAATGCGTGCCGAGTGGTGCCACCAAGATCACGCTCACCCAGGACGTTGTCACGCTTCTGCAGCGGGTCAATTCCCGGGTCAACCGGTCCATCCGGCCGCGCCTTGACAACGCTGCGTTCCAACTTTGGCAAATCAATCCCCGGTCCGGGGACTGCAAGAGCTATGTGGTCAGCAAGCGCCACCAGCTCATTGAGGCTGGTCTGCCGGCAAGCGCCCTGCGCATTGCTTACGTGAAGACGCGCACCGGTGAAGGCCATGCGGTTCTTGTGGTGAAGACCAGCCAGGGCGACTTGACCCTCGACAACCTCACCGGCGATATCGTGACCTTCCGGTCCACGGGCTACCGCGTTGTCGCCATGTCTCAGGCAGACCCAAGACGCTGGGGTTAAGAGGTATTCTCTTAACAGGGATGCGGATAAATAATGTGGCGGTCGCGGTTGACCGTCACATTATTTTTGTCGGAGCAGATTGTGGTCAATCGGGATCGACCGCGCCTACTTTCAGCCGCCGTGGTTGCCGCATGCCTGACCATAGGCTCTGCCTGGGCCGCCTATGGTGAGCTGAAGCCCTTCCTCCAACTCGGACCATCGCTTGAGGCAAAGGTCGCAGCCCTCGCTGCGGCGCCCGTTACACCGGGTCTGTCGTATCGCTCCAAGCTCCTGGTCCTGACGGACTGTAACACTGCACTGACAAGCATCGCCGGGGCGGCGCTCCAGCCTGATCTTCGCAGGGCGATGCTGGACAATTGTGCCGCAATAGCTCGATCAATCGTCGAAGAAGCGCCCACTTACTCCTTTGCCTGGTTCATCCTCGCCATTGTCGCGGAGGAAAAGGGGGATACCGCTCGCATGGGAGAGGCACTCCTCCGCTCCCAGCAGACGGCGCCGCACCAGGAGTGGCTTGCCCTTTCGCGTGCGACCCTTGCCTTCGACCACCTAGATGTTCTGTCGGCGGAAGCCGCCGTAGCCTTGGCTGATGACGTTCGCCTTTCCCTGGTGTCTCGGCGCGGGGTGACCTGGGCAGCCCAGCGCTATGTCCTTCAGCCAGATCTGAGGGAGCGCCTGACCGAGATGGTTGAGCTGGCCCCGGCCGCGCTGCAGCAGCGATTTCTGACGGCAGTCAGACAGCAGACCGCGCTCGGGAGGCCAGCAAATTGACCAAAGCCAACGACCTCACTGGCTGGTTCCTGCTGGCCATCATTGTCCTGTCACCCATACCGCTGGGCAACAATCCTCCAGTCTTCTGGGCGATCGCCGGCACTCTCGTGGGGACCGCGGCTGCGGCCTATCTGGCGTTCGCGGCGAGGTCCCGTGAGGGCCTTCGGGTGCCCTTTCGCCCGTTGCGGCCATTCATTGTGCCCGGTGCAGTGCTGTGCTTATGGCTGCTGATTCAAACCGTACCACTAGGGAGCTTTATGGGACCATTCGTGTTTAGTGGCGCGGCCGGGCAGGTTGTCGCTTCTGAGACACTCAGTCTTGCTCCAGGCTCGACCTGGATGATGCTTGTCCGGATGCTGACTTACGGCCTGATCTTCTTCCTGGCGGCGCAGGTCGGCGCCAACGACAAACGGGCGCGCTGGATGCTCGTAGTAGTCTTCTGGGCCATTGTCGTCCATGCGGCGTTTGGGCTTTTCCAACTGACGCAGCTCAACGACACTATCCTGGGCTTCGAGAAGAAACACTATTTGGGGGTTGCGACCGGAACATTCATCAATCGGAATTCCTACGCTACTTTCCTCGCCATGGGGCTCACCATTGGCGCGGCGCTTGTGGCTCGGAACGTGATTTCCGAGCGGGCAAGAAATGAACGCATCGGCGACCTCATCTATTCCGTCATGGTCCTGATAGGTGGGATGTTCGTCATTGTGATCGCTCTGCTGGCGACACAGTCGAGAATGGGATTTTTTGCAGGCGTCATTGGAGTGGTTCTCGTTGCCCTCCTGACCAGCAGATGGCTACCAAGAGCCAGGCTCGTCTTTCCGCTCCTATTGATCGCGCTCTCGGCTGTAGCTGTTGGCTTGGCGTGGTACTTCGGGCAGGGACTGCTCGAAAGGGTAATCAGCCTCGCCGGGTCCAGTGCAGACCGCGAGGCCATTTATCGGCAGGTGCTCGACATGATCCTCGAGCGTCCGTGGCTGGGATATGGCGGTGGAGCGTTCGAACTTGCATTCCCGTTGTTCTACGGGCCGCCACTTTCGCCCGAGATTCTCATCGACAAGGCCCACTCGACGTACCTCACCCTTGTCGCTGAACTTGGAATTGTTGCAGGCCTGATTCCGATCGGCATCGTTGCCTGGCTGTTCGGCAGGAACGCTGTGGGGTTCTGGCACGATCCAGACGGTGCAGCGCTCCGCCTCGCGGCTATGGGCGTGATTGCAGTGGGCGCCATTCACTCGCTGGTAGATTTCAGCCTTGAGATGCAGGCCAACGCAATCCTGCTTGTTGCCTTGCTGGGGATCGGTTTTGCCAGTGGTCGGCGGCCGCAAGGTACCAGCGGCTGACCCGCTGGTGGGAGAACCTGCCACAAAAAAGGGCCCGCCGAAGCGGACCCTCTGAAAACCTGATACAGTGTTCTTTCAGCCGTTGGTCGGGCTGCCCTGCGGGTTCGGGTCGAGCGCACCAATGCCCTCAGGAGCCGGGGCGTCAGCCTGGGCCACAAGTGCTGCCTGTTCAATAGTTGCCAATTGCGCAGTAGACGCGCCGTTTGCAACTGCGACCTGTCCAACGCCCACAATGGCGGCGGCAGCCACGGTTCGAACGGGAGAAGTTAGAGGCAGGGCTGCCACAGAGGCTTGAACCTGGGTAGCAACCGCCACAGCCATATCTGCCCGCACGGCAGCCGGAAGCGCCTGCACAGCCGAGTTCAACCGAGCGGTGGCGGCGGCAACATTAGCAGCGTTGCCGGACTGCACCGTCGCCTGGATTTCAACGATAGCACCAACAAGTTCAGCCCGCTGTGCCGGGGGCAGTTGCGCCACTGCGGTTTGCATGGCGGGGGGCAGAGCCGCCACTGCCGCCACCGCGGCCCCAAACTGCGCGGGCGACAGACCCATCTGGAGCAGTGCGGCCCTTACGTCACCCGGCAGTGCGTTCAGCAATTCCAACTGTTCGGCGGAAAGGCTTGCCTCAATGGCCGTGGCGGTTTGTGAAAACGCCGGCTGAGCCACCGTCAGCGACAATGCCCCCGCGGTAAGGAGAATCGGTATTAGCTTCTTCATCGTGAATGTCCCTTACGCCCACGTTTACTGTTGATTAGCTACAAGCTTTTATTTGGGGCTGTCAAGAAGAGGTTTGCTCCCCAGGTGTTACACTTCTGCATGGCTGCTAGTCAGGGTTAACGACCCCATGGATGTTCTGAGGTAGAAGGATCGGGTTATAGATCGTTGATTCAGTTGGCTTTGCGCGAGTGCAACCTTACGCTAGCGCGGGAGCTGCATCTTCCCTGCGCCCGCGTGGGGTGCCAGGGAAGAGCCTCAGCGCTGCGGTTGAAGGTCGCAATGTCTCCCGACGGCAGAAGACAACATCTTACTCAACTGTCCGTTTCGCGGGGCGAGCACGGAAACTACTTGGTCACGGACTCGTAGGCGTTATTCATCTCTGCACTTTGACGTTGCACCCTCCGAACTGCCGAGTGATAAGCAGGCGTAATTTTGTGCGGTTCAGGTGTATTGATGGACGAACAGGAAATCGACGTGCGGGCAATCTTCGGCCTGCTGCGGCGCCGTTCCCGGCTGATTATCAGTGTGATGGTTGTGGTCCTCATAGCTACAGCCGGCGTGGTATTCTCCCTCAAGCCCGAATACACGGCCTCTTCTTTGGTGCTTGTCGATCCCTCGCGCAAAGACCTGCTGGACCCCGATCAAAGCACCACCAACAGTTCTGCTGACAGTGCCCGTGTCGACAGCGAGGTGGAGATTGTCAAGTCGACCCCCACGCTCCTTCAGGTCGTTGACCGGCTCGATCTGCTTGAGCATCCGGAATTCCGTCCTACCATCGGGTTACGTCAGCAGTTGCTGGCGTTTTTCCGGATCAGCGAGCCGACCTTGCCCACAGGCGAAGAGGCGCTGAGCGGGGTAGTCAGAGCGCTCGAAGGCTCTGTGTCAGTACGCCGCCGCGGCCTTACCTATCTGATTTCGATAGCTGCAGAAGCGCGATCACCGCAGACCGCCGCTGAGCTGGCGAACGCGGTGGCGGACGCCTATATCGCCTCCCAGATCGAATCCAAGACCCGCGCCATCCAGTCGTCTCTGAACCTGCTCGAGCCTCGTGTGGCGGAGGCCTCGCAAGCTCTGGCGGCAAGCGAAAGTGTGTTCGACACCTTTATCGAGGACAATCTGGACCGGATTGTTGAGGAGACGGGTAGGCAAGATATTGCCGCGCTCCGGCGTCAACTTGAGGAACAGGGTGAAGCGGGCACACGTCTGGGGTCCGTTGTTGAGTCAGCCTCAGCTGAACTGGCTGCGCTGGACTATGATGACCTTGTCCAGTCACTTCAATCTGAAGCCATCTCCACCCTCGAGCAGCAGCGTCGCGAGTTGAGCCAGCGCCTGGAAGTAGCTGTCGGGGAGGGAAGCGCCGAAGCTACCGACCTGCGGAACGCACTAGCCGGGTTGGAAGCTGACATCAGTGCTCAGGCCCAAGCGGAAATCGCCAGCCTGAGACAGGAGGTTGCTTCCATCCAGGAAGAAAGCAATGCTTTGCGGGACGAGATCCGCCGCAATGTGCTGTCCAGCAACCTGCCGTCCCATATTCTGACCAATATCTACGAACTGCAGCAAAACGCTGCGTTAGCGCGCACCAACTATGAGCGGCTTGTTGCACGGGTCAACGAACTGCGCGCTCAGGCAGATCTTCAGGTGGCTGACAGTCGGGTCGTTGCACCTGCTGTGGCACCTTCCGCTCCGTCCTTTCCCAACACGCGTCTTATTCTGCTCATGGCAGCCATAGCCTCACTGGGGCTCGGGGTAGGACTGGCGTTCCTGGTGGAGAACTTCGTAGGGGGCATTACGTCCGCTGAGCAGTTGGAAAATCTGACGCGCCGTGGAGACGTCACGACCATTCCGCTTCAGAAGAACGTAAGGCGGCCGGATGGCAGTCAGTCCACCATCGCTGCGGATGCGATCACCTTGTCTCCCTTGTCTCAGTTTTCGGAAGCGTTTCGACGCCTGAGAGTACGGATCGACCAATCCATGGCCAATCCGGGCCAGCCCGGTGACGGAAGAGTGCAAGGGAAGGTCGTCGTGGTTACTTCCTCGATTCCCGTGGAAGGAAAAAGCACCACCGCCCTGGCGCTGGCTAGAACCTACAGCGCCTCCGGCCGAAACGTTCTTCTTATTGATGGCGATCTGAGGAAGCCGGCAATCCATCGGCAGCTAGATCTCCAGCCATCCGACGGTCTGTTTGAATTCCTCTCTGGCGAGCTGCAGTCAGATCTTGCAAGGATCATCGTCAAGGACCCGCTCTCGAACGCGAGTGTTCTTCTTGGAGCACGTCACAGCGAAACTCCAACCGAACAGTTGCTCGCCAGTGCGCCCTTCCAGCGACTTATTACAGCTGCCAGATCGGCCTACGAGATCGTTGTGATCGACACAGCGCCGATCGGGGTGGTCGTAGACGGAGTGTACGAATTGCAGCTTGCCGATGCGGTTGTGTTCGTCACACGATGGGCGAACACCACGCAGCGGGAGGTGGTTCGATCGCTCGCGGCAGTCGAGCAGTCAAAAAAGCACCCCGATGTTCCAGTCGTGATCGCCCTGA
Source organism: Pseudomonadota bacterium (assembly GCA_023431205.1). Classification (GTDB taxonomy): domain Bacteria; phylum Pseudomonadota; class Alphaproteobacteria; order Rhizobiales; family Devosiaceae; genus Devosia. The sequence continues at coordinate 12,448 of JAEYXQ010000037.1, forward strand.
CGCAGCAGCCGGTCTCGGGCCGAGCGTATCAGGGCAAGTACTCCTCCTATTATGCCGCAACATGATCCGGCACGGCAGCAGACCTGCCTTGCGCGCTGCCTGATTGCTGTCGCGCTCCCCCGGCGAAAGGGGCTGTTGTCCGACGGTCGGTTTGTCGCACATTCCCCGAGGTAGGGCCGTTGTCCGATAGTCGGTCTTATCGGACATTTGACGGGTTTCCTGACGATCCCTTTGGGCAAGGGCAGGGGGCCGGGGGGTGCGCAGCAAGGCAGCCTGCACGAGCACGGCCCCGTCGATCCAGCTGGCCTGAGGCCCCCGTCCGGGCGGCCGGCGCGGCATCCGTGGGGCTGCCGCGCCGAGGAGAAAAGCCGGTGCGTCACGCAATGGAACCGGCGTCGAACTCCCGGCAACTGTTCACGTCTCCTGCGCAAGTACCCGTTTGCTCAGGCGATTCCACCAGCTTCAGCTCGCGTTAACCATGCTGAACGATTGATGCCGGAGCCGGGTTGACGGCACGAAAAGCCGCTCCCATCTTGCGGCAGGAGGCACCATCCCGGTGTCTTCACGATTGGTGGCGCCTCGAGAGAGCGGCTACCGGGTCCGCGCCAACGGTCCCCGGCAGCCTGACCACCGTAACCTGTCTGAGAGGCTACAATGGCTGCGTCCATTTTCGACGCCTGCGCTATTGCGGGCAAGTGCGTTTCTCCTTTCTTCAACACGATCGATCCGACCGGCACGGGCATCGACGCCCCGGGCCTCGTCAAGCATTGGGCCATTACCTACGAGGTCCAGGTCCGCGTCATCGCCGCGGTGCTCGAAACGGATTCGGCGACGATTGCGGACCTGATCGAGGTCCTGCCGGGTCACTGCGCGCCGGTCGAGGCGGTGATGGCCATGGTGGAGGCTGGCTTCCTCCGCCGTGAACCGGGCGAAATCGGACCCCATACCCGGATCTATCTGCCGACGGGCGCTTCGGAGAACGGGGCAGGGGGGAGCAGTGCGCCCACGGTTCCGCCCCCCGGTTCCAACGAGCCGGGCGGCAGCAACATCGTCGAGTTTCGCTCGTCGGTCACCCACACGGGTGCGATCGGTTTTGTGCCTGAAATCTTCGTGGTGGATTTTGCCGACCGCCTGGATCTGCCGCCCGAGATCAAGGGACCGATCATCTATTGCGCGCTCGACGGCAAAACCGCCTATGTGGGCAAGTCTTGTCGCGGCCGGAAGCGCATCCTTGATCCGCATCTGCGCGGCTTTGACCGCCTGCTGGTCATCCGTGATGCCGCCGGTCACATGACCGAGCGCCAGGCCGGGGTCGCCGAGCGGATCCTCGGGCTTATCGTAAGTGGGCTCCCCGGCTATCAGCTGGACAAGGGTGTGCTCCCCCATGGCGCGCACGGCGACTTCGCTGAGTATCTCCAGCTGCGCCTTTTTGCGGCGCTGGGCTTGTGCCTCGGCAAGGAAGCCGGCTTCGGCTTCGCCGATGTGCCGGTGCTGAACCTGGTGGTTGGGGCGGAGGGCGATCCCAAGCGCTCGGGCTTTGAGGACCCGCTTCATCTCGATGGCACGAACTACCACCTCTATGCCGCTGGCATCAATGCCGAGGCGACGGAACATGAGGGCGACTGGATCATCCATCCCGGCAGCGAGGTGCGCTCGCGGCTCACGCGCTCGGCCACATCCGTCGTCAACAGTCTGCGCAATGAATGGCTCTTCTCCGGCATCCTGGCCGAGGAAGAGGGGCGGTTCCGTCTGACCGAGCCCGTCGGCTTTTCATCGGGGACCGCTGCTGCGAATTTCCTGATCGGCTCGAAGGGCCCGAACCTTTCCGCCTGGACGCGGCGCGCGGCTGACGGTCCCGACTGCCTTCCGCCCGCGGCGTAGTCCAGGCCAGCCGCATCACCCCACCCCTTTTCTTCTCAGTGAAAGGACTCCCCTCGGGAGTCCCCTGGAGAACTCATGCGTAAATTCCCTCGCGTTCAGGTCCAGAACCAGGACGAAGACGCGCCGCCGCGCGATGTCGTGGACGTCGCAGCCATTCTGGCAAAGCTCGCCCTCAACCAGCTGATCGGCAAGAAACTCCACCGTTCCCTCGAGCACCAGCCCGGCACCGTCGTCCTGATTGAGGTGCCGAGCGACAGCTGGGTCACGGCCCTTCGTCGCCAGCTTGACCGCAACTACGCCGACGCCGTCGCGCAAGGCTACCGCCCCGGCAAACGCACCAGCAGCTCTGCCCAGGAGGAGGACAGCCTCGTTTCTGCCCAGCGCAGCGGCAGTGCGGTGATTGCCATTTCCACTGATGTGCAAGGGCTGGTGCCGATGTCGCTCCGCGCTGCCGCCGATGTGACGCTGCAATTTACGGGTCTCAGCCGGCGGTCGCTGCGCGAGGCCATTTCGGAGGTCACTGGCAAGCGCGCTCGTGGTGTGCGCGCCGAAGACGCTGCCCTTGACCTTCCCGAACTCTGCGCCGCCCTGCGTCCGGGATCGCAGCCTCGCGATTGTCTGCGCCGCCTTCGCATCGCGTCCCTGCGTCAACAGAGTGCCCGAATCCCGGACAGCAATATCCCTCCCGTTACCGAACTCCCCCTCTCGCCTCGGGTGCGCGCCTGGAGCGAGGAACTGCTCATCCGTCTCGGCCAGCTCGAGAAAGGCGAGCTTACCGCGCGTGATGCTCCCTTCACCCTCCTTGCCGGTCCTCCCGGCACCGGCAAGACCGTTCTGGCGCAGGCTATCGCGCGAGCAGCCGGGTGGCAGTTTGTCGGAACCAGCGTCAAGGACTGGTTCGAGCATTCCGATGGTCATCTTGGTGGCGTCACTCGCGCCGCCGCCGAGTTCTTCCGTGAGGTGGAAGAAAAAAATCGAACTTTGGGTTTCGTTGATGAGCTGGATGCGCTGCCAGATAGACGGGCTCTCGCACCTGAGCACCGCGAGTGGTGGAACACGGTCATTACCGGGGTCCTGCTCAACATTGACAAGCTGCGGCGGTCCTCAAAATCGGTGCTCCTGCTGGCGGCAAGCAATTACCCGGAGCGTATCGACTCGGCTGTCCTGCGCCACGGCCGGATCGGCCAGACGATCACCGTCAACCCGCCGCGCACCCGTGCGGAAGTCGCCGATCTCTTCCGCTTCCACGTTGGGAGCGATCTTGCAGTGCCGGAGCTGGAGCGTGTCGTCGACATCGCTTTTGCTTTTGGCTTGCCGACGCCGGCAGCGATCGCAGGTTGGGTCGGCATGGCGAAGTCGAACGCATTGGCTGGCTCGCGCCGGCTGACCGCGGAGGACCTCGAACATGCCATGATCGGAAAGGACGATCGCACTAATGCCGAGCTCCGGCGTGTTGCGGTCCATGAGGCAGGTCATGCCATCGTTGCGGCTGTCCTGGGCGTTCCGGTCAGTGCGGTGTCGGTGCTGAAGAATGGCGGATCTGCCGGATCGATGGTGAGCGATCTCAGCGCCCTCTATATGGACCGCGCTCGGATCGAGGATCTGGTCACGATCGCTCTCGCCGGTCGCGCGGCAGACCTCGAACTGCTTGGCCGCTGTGATGCCGGAGCTCGCACTGACCTCGCCATGGCAACCCAACTCCTGTTCGAAGCGCAGTTCCGGTCCGGTCTCTTCGATCAACTGTTGTCATTCGACCTCGATGCGTCCCGCCTGCATGAACTCGACCTCGCCACGCGCGCTGGGCTCGAGAAGCGGTTGCAGCAGCTCATGATGCGCTCGCGTCATCTGGTGCTCGAAAATCGGCATCTCATCGACACCTTGGCCCAGCGTCTTGTGCACCGGCGCGTCGTGTCGGGCGAAGAACTGCACCAGATCGCCGGCACGGTGTCAGCCACCGCCTTGGACGCTGCAGATCCAGGGAGGCTGACATGAGCGACTGGCGCAAGGAACTCGAGCGCCTTGAAGGCGCCTATAGCGATCATACCCTGCGCGGCTATGCAGCGGATATGCAGCAGTTCGAATTCTGGTGCAGCAGCCGTGGCCACATCGCTCTGCCAGCCCGTCCGGAAACGCTGGTCGCGTATGTGAACGAGGAGGCGCAGCGTCTGCTGCCCTCCACCCTGGGGCGCCGGCTATGCGGTGTCGCCCGTATTCACCGTCTGCTGCGGCACCCTGATCCCAGCAAGGATGAGGATGTGAAGCTGGCCGTCCGACGGGCACGGCGCAAGAAGCCAGCGCGCCCCAACCAGGCATTGGGTGTCACCGCCAAAATCAGGGACTGTTTGATCAAAGAGTGCACGGACGATCTGATTGGCCTTCGCGATGAGATCCTGCTTCGAGTGGGCTTCGACACACTCTGCCGCAGGGGAGAGCTCGTTTCGCTCCGTGCCGACGATCTGTTCGAAAACGAGCGAGGCAATCTGTCGATCCTGGTACGTCGCGCGAAGAACGACCCCACAGGTGAGGGCAGGGTGGCTCCGCTCTCAACAAAGACGTCGGAACGTGTTCGTCACTGGCTCGAGGTGGCCAGGATTGTGGACGGTGCGCTGCTGCGCCCGATCTATGACGACAAGGTCTTGCGCCGGTTTCTTGATCCGGTGGTGGTCTCTCGGGTTCTGAAGAAGTTGGCTCATCGGCACGAACAAGGAAGTAAGCTCGAGGAGGGGGTTTCCGGCCATTCACTCCGCGTTGGAGCGGTTCAACAGCTCACGATCGATGGCCATGGTGTCCTGCAGATCATGCGGGCTGGGGGCTGGAAGTCCATGGATGTGGTGGCTCGCTACATCGAAAATGTCGACCTCGACCTCTGGAGCTGAAAGCCGCCGCGCGCGCCAAGCGAGTACATGCGCATGATCGAACCAGGTTAGGAATTGCTGCAGGGACGCACCTGTGCGCTCGACAACCCTGTTTTTCGCTCGTCATAGTCGGTCTTATAGGGTGGAGTGGCCCCTGTTTTGCCGGACAGGCGGCGCTTGGTTTAGGCACTGAGGCGCAGGAACTCGCGTGCTGAGCGGCACTTGAGGCCGGAGTGCGGGTGGACCTCACAGTAGTCGTCGATCCATTAAGGCAGCAACCAGGATGGTGTGGCGTATGGGAGGATGACGGTTGAGACGTAGTCCCCTTTCAGGGGGTGAACGAACGAAGGCCTCGGACATGCCATTGCTCCGCGGGCTTCAAACCGGGGTGAAGGGCAGGTCAATGCCCAGTGCCGCGGGATCTGTGCTGTCTGCCTGGCGATAGGCGCTGCCGTTGTCGGAGAGCCACTCGAACCGGTGTGGGACCTTGAGTGTTAGGAAGCGACGCTCGACGGCCGCGATCATCAGGTCACACACCATCTCGCCAGAGATGCCGGCATTGGCAACGGCCGACCAGGCGATGATCTCGCGATCGCAGGCATCGATCACGAAGACGATGCGCACCACCTCGCCATTGCGGGATCTCCAGATGACCGGACCACAACTGGAGCGCAGGGCGCAACGTCACTGGGCATATGCGCAGACATAGGAGCTCGCACCACCATCAAAACAACGGTGCCAATACCTCGCTCAGCCTCGCCCAGTCAGACGGGATGGCCTTGCGCTTACGTCCGGTGAAACGGGGTCCACTCCACGACGCGGTCATCTTGATCGGCATGGCAATTTGCTGCTTATGCAGTCTTCGCGATTACCAACGTATACGGCAGTCGCGGCTACTACTTACTGAACCAGCCAGCGAAAAGAACCCGATGGTTAACTGGCATACTTTCGCGAATAAAAGATTCGTTTTTTGTCGGCGGATTGCAGTTTTGTCATCTCGCCGATAGAAACCACCTTCTCTCGATATTCACTAAGCGTTTTAATCACTCTAGCAGGGACTCCGGCCGCCACGCAGTTGTCGGGGATATCCTTTGTAACTAAGGCGCCGGCTCCAATTACAACATTGCTGCCTATAGTCACTCCTGGCAAGACAACTGCCCCGCGTCCGAAGTAGACATTGTCACCGACTGATATTGGCCTAACGACATCCAGCTCCGGTAGCTGGTCTCGCAGAACCCAAACTCCCCCATCATGCGTCTCAAAATGGGTTTGTGTGGCGCTGACATGATTGCCTATTTTGACAAGATAAGGTTCAGTACTGAACGTGACGCCATAGAACCTGCAACCATATCCTACTGACACGCCGATTGATCTGGCATACCCAATCGGATCTCTTGCCCTATGCACCCGATCTAGAACTCGTCGCAGCACCGATGAGATCACAGCTAACTTCCTGACTATTTGGTGATTTTGGCTTGGTTATGTTGCTCGCCTGTCTTTCGCAGGATTTCCTACGAGGACAGCATTGTCGCCGAAAGAGTTGATCACAACGGCTCCTGCGCCAACTTTGACGTTATTGCCCAGCACCACCCCACCTAGAATAGTGGCGTTGGCACCAATAAAACAATTGTCGCCTATTGTCGGTACTTCGCCTTTGGAACTGCCGATTGTCACCCCTTGATGGATTCGACAATTCCTCCCGACTTTGACACGTCCTTCGACGGCAATGGTGCCCCAGTGCGCTATAGAAAGGCCGGGACCAAAGCCATGACGGGGGATAGTAAACCCAAGCCGTACACTATCCCCTCGATGGCGAAACTTGAGCAGAGCTACCCACAGCTTTGTCCAAGGAGCAAGACGAGCTGAGCGCTCATAAGCTTCAATTAACCGCAACCTGCGCTGCCAAACCATCACCGGATAAGTCAGGCGCTCTTTCAAGGTCCACCTCGTCAACGGCGGGAAGTGTGCCGCCATATCGGCTTCGAAAGCGTCCATAAAATCGCGCAACGATCTACTCCAAGTTTTATTGAACGTTACTTAGAGCCGCCAGTGCGGTACGGCAATACAGAATAGGCCGAAGCCCTCGCGCCTTTGGTGCTGTCGTGATTCATTGACGATGCTTGATCATGGAGCATCGTCATGGACCCACAGTCGCTGTTCAGCCTGAACGATCATCTTGAGGCGCTGAGCCAGCATGGTGATCCGCTCGAGGTGTTGGAGCGGACAGTGGACTTCGAGTATTTCCGCGGCTGGCTCGTCGAGGGGCTGGGCTATAGCGACGGCAGCAAGGGTGGTCGGCAGCCCTTTGATCCGGTGGCCATGTTCAAGATCCTGATCCTGCAGGCCCAGCACAACCTGTCGGACGCGCGCATGGAGTTCATGATCCGTGATCGGCTGAGCTGGATGCGGTTCCTGGGGTTCTCGCTGACGTTGCCCCCTGCAGCTAATCCAGTTTGAAGTAGGCTCTGGCCCAATGAGGACCAGAGATGAAACGAACCAGGTTCACCGAAGAGCAGATCATCGGTGTTTTGAAGAAGCACGAGGCCGGCATTCCGATAGCCGAGCTGTGCCGCAAGCATGGCGTGAGCAGCGCCAGCATCTACAAGTGGAAGGCCAAGTATGGCGGGATGGACTTCAGCGAGGCCAAGAGGCTGAAGTCGCTCGAGGAGGAGAACACCCGCCTCAAGAAGCTGCTGGCTGACAGCATGCTCGACAACGCCGCCTTGAAGGATCTTCTGGGAAAAAATGGTAACGCCCGCCGTGGAGCGGGAGGCTGTCGCTCATCTCCAGACCCAATAAGGGATGAGCGAGCGGCGGGCGTGCCGAGTTCTGGGGTGTTGCCGGATGACGATGCGCTACCAGGCGCTTCGTACCGATGATGTGGCGTTGCGCGAGCGGATGAAGGCTATCGCTCATGAACGCCGCAGGTTTGGATATCGAAGGCTGCATGTGTTGCTCCGCCGGGAAGGCCATGAGGTCAACCACAAGCGGCTCTTTCGCATCTACCGAGAGGAGAAGCTGACCGTGCGTCGCCGCGGCGGCCGCAAACGCGCCATGGGGACCAGATCACCCATACTGGTGCCAGTATCGCAACGATGGTCTCTCGACTTCGTCTCCGATCAGCTCACCGATGGCCGGCGTTTCCATGCTGGCTCAGCGCCTCAAGGTGATCGTTCAGGCTGAACAGCGACTGTGGGTCCATGACGATGCTCCATGATCAAGCATCGTCAGTGAATCACGACAGCACCAAAGGCGCGAGGGTTTTTGCGGGTCTCCAGCTTCAATGGCCGGCTCAGAGACGAGCTGCTGAACGAAACGCTCTTTCCTTCGCTCACCTACGCCAGAGCTGCGGTCGCAGGCTGGCGCTCGGACTACAACCTCAACCGACCCCACTCCCGGCTCGGCTGGATGACACCGACCGAATACGCCAACACCTTCCACCCGCGCCGTGACCTGCCGCTACGCTCCAGTGAAGGGTCCGCGGCAGCCCTCGCTCACCCCGGCCAGATCGGCCACAACACTCGGCCGAGTCTCCATCACGCTGGATAGAAGTTGGGGGCAACGTCATCACTCTAAAATCTGCGGTGTACCGTATCGCCGTCTGCGAAAATGGTAGTTGTAAGCCAAATAGAGAGTGTAAGTAGCGGAAGAAATTAACTTGGCGACAGCGACACCGGCAACGCCGAAGAGTTGTCCTGCTGGAAGCCCGAGTAGCAGTGCCACCCCGCATACCAGGCCAGCGGTGTGGAACAGGAATGCAGTGTCCCCATTGGCCAAATAGTAGCGGTTGTAAACGTCCCCTATACCATGCAGAACAGCGGCGATTCCGCAGATCTGAGCGGGCATGATAACGGAGGAGAAGCGCTCACCGTATAGAACCTGAACCAGCAGCGGTGCGATCAGGCAGAATGATACCCCCATGATGCAAGAGGCAGCCCAAGCGAGGCGGACTATTCCCTTTGGAAAGCCTGACGCTCCCGGTAACCTGCTGAAATAGGCTGTGCCCAATGCGCTGGGCAGCATCGACAGAGGGGCGGTTACCGTCACGGCCAACGCGAGCACCGCTACCTCAGTCGACGACTTCACCGATTGCAGGATAAGGATGCCCGACTGAGCCGTCAGCGCCGCCAGGAAAGACGCCCAATAGACATTCAAGCCAACTTTCCGATTCTGTTTCCATAGGTATGCGTAGCCACGCCTATGGGGCCTGCAGGCGACACCATATCCAGACACCAACCCAATCACCACGCAGCCTTGTGACACAAAGAACAAGGTGGCGCAGAGGGCCGGATCAACCGGCAATACCATAAGCCACGATCCGGCAAGCAGTAGCAGAAACAAAGCTGTCGGTGCCGCGTTCAGTACAGCTATGCCGATGAAATTGCCCTCAGCGCGCAGCAGCTCATGCAGCAGAAGCGGCCAAGCCATAGTGCTCCCTGCGATGGCCGCCAGAAACCAGAGGTCCGACCCGTCTTGCGCTTGGCCGGTAACTAGCACAACACCGACGCAAACGAAATTTGCCAAGCCGATAAGCCATGCCTGGGTGCTCGCTCCACGGATAATCGTTACCCGACCCGAGCTGCGCCGCCGGCCCGCTATTAAGACTCCAGCTGATGCATACAGGCCGAACGTCAAAGCGCTGGTGAGTAGCGAAACACAGCTGATAAGGAACCGGTATTGCCCTAAGTCTGCTGCCGACATCAGCCTCGCAGTCAGACTGCTGGAGGCTAGGCCAAACACGAGAGCGATCATCAACGATCCGTAGATGTACAGAATGCCTCGTCGCATAGTGACAGCCGGACTGGTGATAGACATGACTAACGAGCTACTCTGAATGCTATGCAGTGCATCACAAATGGCTGACCTTGCAAAGTTGGATTGTCGCAACAGAAAGTCCAAGACAATAGTTTTGAACTGACATCTTCTATTTATTGAATAGAAAGCCAAGGCCGGCGAAAATATATATCAAGACCGGGACGCAGCCGCGTTCAGAAGAAATTAATTAGCTCCCGTCGATAAAGTGACACTTCGAAGTTTTTTTCAGCAACCCGTCGCCCGTTTCGCCCTACAACAGACGCGCGCTCATCGGTTAGAGCGCGAATCAAAGCGTCGCCGTAAGCATCAACCGTATCACCTTCTGCAATGTAGGCGGACTCGCCGTCGCGGAAATATCGGTCCACCTCCGAGGCTGATGTGATTACCACCGGGCGAGACGAGTACAGATATTCTCCGATCTTCGTAGGAAAACGCGCCGCTGATTGGACGTCACTGAACAGGGGGATCAGAAGCGCCTTAGCCTCACCATAAAGCTTGAGAAGATCGTTCCTAGGAAGATAACTGAGAAGATTGACCTGTTCCAATCGTCCTCTTCCGGCTATCCAATCGACAAGAGCCCTCCAATCGGCGTCGGTTTCTTTGTATCCAGTGAGGACTAGTTTGTGGTCGGGAAGCGCCTGCCACACTTTTTCCATTGCTTCGACAATGAAGCGCATCGTCGAGGCATAAGCAATTGAACCGGAGAAGACCACGTAGGGCTTCGGCGGGCCAAGAGACAAGTCTTGAAACTCTGCTCCGGACGCAAGAATTGGAATCTGCAACACTTTGTACGAGGGGCGGCCTTCAGTAGCTTCCCGAGCCCATTTTGCTAGCAGCTCCGATATCACCACCGCGCCATCTGTTCCAAACAGAGGAGACACGAACGAGTACCACCGCTTGTCGTCCATCATAGACCAAGCGCGTTCGTTGACTTCGATGTACACCGGAATTCCACGAAGCTCAGCAGCACCCCACGCTAGATAGTTCAATAATCGAGGGCCATCCATGTCATACCCAAGAAATATCGACGGGTGCTCGTGGCGTTTGTCGAGCGTAAGAATACGCCACACCGCAACCATGTGCGCACGAATATCGATCAGACGGCGGCGGATGAATGAATCCGCGCGTATGGTGGTGCCAGAGGTGTACTCGTAATCGATACCCTCGAAATTGCCCCTAGCTTCGGTATTCACGACACGGTGGGGCGGCTCGCTAGAGCCAACGGTCAGAAGAGTAACGCGGGCGTTCTCCGCGGCGAGCGCACCCCCTATTCGTCGAATACGATCGGCAGTCGCCATCGCGTTCGGAAAACCTACACCACGCCGAACGAAGACGATATGCTTACGCTTTTCGGCATTTTCTGCAGATGTACCCAGTTCCATCGAGCTGGAGACATCTACATCAGCGCGATCTCTGTAATTGCTCGACCGGGGAGGCACCTTAAGAATTTCCTTTCAGCCAGTCGACAGTTGCGCGATTACCTTCCACCCTGGTGTAAGGCAAGTTCTCCATGAGCCCTTGGATTGGCGACAAATCGTGCGTGTTGTTGGTGGTCAGGTTTCTCAAGCGGAACGAGGTCATCGGGAAGGGCACGCCAACAAGCTGGAGCGTGTCGCCGACCAATGCCAACCCTTCGAACAAAGTCTTCGGCACACGAGGTACCATATACGGAACAAACGACGCGATTTCGTCTGCCCACTCGCCGATGTCATAAGCTGGCCAGTCACCCAGGTAGAAGGTTCTTCCTCTTAGAATGCTGGCGTTATTCAATATTGTTAAAATTTGTGCCACGGTATTGCCGACATAGCCATATGTCTTCCGCGTTTTATTTCCTGAGATGTGCAGATACCTGCCCGACAGAACTATATTAAAGAAATCAGCATATGGAGTTCCAAACCAGGGACCCCAGATAGAAGTAGGGCGGATTATCACCCATGGATAGCTCGGGTTTGCAGCCCTCACCACTTGCTCACCGATGACCTTGCTTTCTCCATATATCGTGTGCGGCTGAAAGTCAGTGTCGGATACGGGTTGATAGCCGGGCCGACACACATACATCGACGATGTAAAGATCGCTGGTCCTGCGAAATCAGCTTCGTGCAGAGCTTCCAACAGTCGGGAGGTGCCGTCTGTGTTGCTGGAGTAGTCACCTATGCCACGGCCATGTAGGTCGGTGCGGGCCGCCAGGTGAACGACGGCGTCAGGCCGAAATGTGTTCAAGGCAGCAGTCAACTCGTTGCCGCTACGTACATCTTGCGCCTGCCAGAAGGCTGCGTGAGCGCCCAATTTGGGCGCAGCCAGGTCTAGGTTGGCAATTGTAAGACTAGGGTCACGCCGTAGTTGTTCTGATAGGTTCGTGCCGATGAAGCCTGAACCGCCAGTGATCAATATGCGCGCGAGCTTCATGCTAACATTAGCCTATACATTTCCTCATGGCCTCTGCTCATCACCTCGGCATGGAACAAGTTAGTGAAGTCTCTACGAATTCCCTCCCGCACGTTGGTGGAGTCTTTGCTCTGTAGGTATTCTATTCCGCTCAGTAGGCTCTGGACGGAACTGGGATCGAAAGTCTTCCCGATGAACCCATGGCACCTCTGCATAACAGAGCGGTGCGATGGTATGTCTGAGAGCAGGCTCGGCATCCCGACGGACATAGCTTCTAGCAAAGAGTTGGCTAGTCCTTCAGTTGCCGATGGTGAAACGTGATAGTCACATCCTGCAAGGAATGGGCGAATATCTCTTTGAAAACCCATTAGGTGGATGTGCGGAGCCTTCATTGCGCTAAGCCTCTCGTCTTCAGGACCTGCGCCAACCACCACTAAATCCAGCGGCGGCTCAGCGATTTGCGCGAAGGTTCGGGCCAGTTCCGCGATTCGCTTTTCCGCAGACAATCGGCCAACAAAAAGCAGATAGCGCCTACCTGAGCTAAGCCCTACATGTTGTAGCGAGATGCCCCGGTCCTCAAAGCCACTAAGATCCAGCGGGGCGATGCCGTTGTTAATTGCGGGGATATTGAGACCACGTTTATCGTAGTATTCCGCCGCAACGCTATCCGAGCAGGCTATGGGCTGATTGAGCCGATGCAAAGCCCAGTTGGAGGCCGCAGTGATTAGCCGGCCCTTGATGGGACCATGAATCACCTTGAATTGGACATCAGGATAACCGTGGATGGTGTAGGCTGTCCTGACCCTAGACGAGTTTGCGGCGAGTAAAAAAAACAGACTTCTTGGGCAATGTGCATGAGCGATATGGAAGTCACCACGCTGAAGAAGCTCTCGAAGAGCAAGAACGCGACGGAGAGCTCCCGCCTTTCCTTTTTTTGTTTCGTCTGCGAGTTGAACGATAGCTACGTCAAGTTTCTTGAATTCTGACCATAGCGAGTTTTCCTTCTCACGCGTGAATGTCACTATAGACGGCATGAACTGCCGTGTATCAAGATTGCGAATGGTGTTGAGAAGAACGCGAGTTGGGCCTTCGTTAGCGAGAGAAGAAATCGCATAAAGAACATTGATGGTTTTATGCGCAGCCATGGTAAGCCTCAAGGAACTCAGAAGCCATCTTGCTCAGGCCGAAGTTTGTTCTGATGGTTTGGGCGGAATTATTCCCAAGGGTTCGCCGCAATGACGCGTCATCAGCCAAGTGTTGAATTTTGTCGGCCAACGCTCTGGGGTCGCCAGGTGGGACAAGAAATCCATTGAACCCATCTGTAAGGATTTCAGGCGTGCCGCCGCCGCGCGTAGCTACGACTGGCTTGGCCTGAGCCATCATCTCCAAAATGGCGTTCGAGATACCCTCGGCGTGGAACATCGAGTCCGTACATAGTACGCCTATGTCGAGGCTGGCTATGAAGGAATCAATATCTTCAAGAAAACCTGTAAAGACTATGTCGTCGACGCAGCATCTGCTAGCGTAGGCTTTCAACGAATCGTAATCCTCTCCTTGCCCAGCGACATAGGCCTGAAACGGGACGCCCCGGGATTTCAGAATAGCTAAGGAAGCGATATATGTTCGATAGTCCTTCTGCCGATCTAGACGGCCAATCATTGCGATCTTGACCGCGCCAGACGGAATGTGGGGCAGGGCCCTGATTTTAGTGAGCCGGATCTCGTCGAAACCGTTATAGATCACCAAGCGCTTCTTCAGCGGCGTGCGATATGCTGCGTGGCCGGCGTGAGAATTCCCCACGATCTTCTTACATAATAGAAAGCCAATGCGCATTGAAATCCAGTTCAGCGTGGGCATCTTCGGTCTCTTTGCATCTACCACAAAAGCTCCAAGGCAGGGTATTCCTAGGAGAAAGCTCACCGGAGCGGCATAGAAGGTGCTCATGAAAGACCATGGATTGATTACATCCGGACGGATCTGCTTTAGCAGTTGGTAAATCCTAGGAAATACCGATATATCATAGCGGCCTTTTCGGCCGATTTTTATGACATCTACAGCCAAATCAAATATTTCGGGGTAGTCGACTCGATCGTCCAGCAGAATTAGTGTGATGTCACCAACGCCAAGCCTGTTCAGCCCGGCAACGAGTTGTACAATGCGGCGCTCACGTCCACCTCCCCAGAGCATATCATTTATGATCACCACTTTCATCTAGGTGGTCTCCACTCCCTGTGCATACGGGCCCGCGGCGCGCTGCGCTTCGACGGGCACAGATATTCCTGCCATAGGGCGCGCGAACAGCCAAAAGCACCACAAGCAGAGAAAGAGCGGGTGCTCCACTAGCGAATAACTAATTGATACTAAAACTATGTAAAGCAGCAAGAGTGACGGGCTGCTTCCGCCAAACTGACGGCCTAGGTGAACTGAACTTGCTGCCGTGATGCAGAGGAAGAAGGCAATGCCCGCAATACCAAATTTTGCCATTATCTTGCCAATTCCCGAAATGCTTATAATGTTTAGTCCTTCTTGACGCACAAGCATCTGTTCATCTTGACCTCCATATCCCGTCCAGGGATTTTTCAAGAAATCGGCGAAGTCTAACTGGAATGAGAGGAACCGCTGAGCGGCTACGGGTCTGCCTATGTTCCACTCATATGAGGCGATCACTGCCATTTCGTGAAGGTCCTGTGCAAGCAGTTCTTGAATCTTGCTCTGCATGAAAGGTACACTCGAGAATACGAATAGTATAATGAGGCTCACGAGCGGGACCATTAGCGCTCGTGCCGCGCCGCGGATCTGCTGCCAGAATTTTGCGAGCAAGAAAGCCATAAGAATACTGTATCCCGTCGTGGACTGGGACGAAAGAAGTGCTACTATTAGTATAACCGCTCCATGATTGTTTCTGATGCGTAGGCCTGTCCGATACTGGTTAATCAGCAGTCCGGCGCAACAAATCACGGCAAATGCTCCAGGTTCCCAAGCGAACCCGGAGTTGCGCGGGATTGTAGCGCCCACATTTTCGTTAATGAAGGCTTGAACTATTATATACGAGTCAACAATAGGGGCGTAAGGGCGACCAACTGACATGCCGCTCAGTAGGTGGCGGATAGCGCTTCCCGTTACTACATCGGCGAGCCAAATGATAAGGCTTATTGCGGCTAAAGAAGTTACGATATACTCGAGATGGTAGAGAAAACGCTCTCGCATTGCTCTGACGAAGCAGTAGGCAATCCAGAAGTTGAAGGGATAAAGCAGAAAATATTTTGGGGATATCGACTGGTATATCAACGACTGCGCTATGAACAGCGCAACGAACCCGCCGATTAAAATCAAGAAGCGGTTTGAGATCTTAACTCGGTAGCAGAATGTGATTGTAAGCGCTAGAAGCCCTAGCAGGGCGGGCATCTGAAGGTGTTCCCACGTCATCGATGAACGTGAAAAGGCTGTAACTCCTGTAGCAGACAGAAGGAGGAGGCCAACCGCCGCTCTTTCGAAAACAACTAAGCTGCGGTTTCCTTGGTTCATGTAAGAAATTCTACTTCGTTAAGCGGCCAAGAGGTATTAGCGTTTTCTCTGTTGGTCCGAAACTGGCAGTTGTTCGCCGGACGCTGATTGGTTTCGGGCTGGCTATGCTGCTCATTGGCAGAGGTAATCCATGCTCTAGCTGGAATGGCGCTCAACTTCTCATTTTGTCTCTGGCTCAGCCTCGGTAGGGTGGGCGATGCCGGCCCTGAGAACTTCCAATTGTTTCACGAGTGCAGCGAGCACGCTGGCTTTCGCCCACTTCTGCTCAGCACGCGCTCGTGCCATTTCCGCCGCGGTTCTCCATCGCGCATCATTGTCTATTAGCTGGCAAATTGCCCCCGCCAATGCCTCAGCGTCA
This sequence comes from Pseudomonadota bacterium, assembly GCA_023431205.1. Taxonomy (GTDB): domain Bacteria; phylum Pseudomonadota; class Alphaproteobacteria; order Rhizobiales; family Devosiaceae; genus Devosia. The sequence continues at coordinate 28,267 of JAEYXQ010000037.1, forward strand.
CCCGGTGGGGTCACTATGCCGCAACCCTCAACCTCCTGTGCAAGGCCTGTTTCGCTCCGCGCTGTTGCGACAACGGGTCTGCCGGACGCTAACATGTTGCCGAGCTTCGAAGGTAGCACAAGGTCGGCGGCGCTGGCTAACTGCGGCAGTAGGTGGACGGTGGCCAAGCTCAGGAGGTCACTGAGACGCTCCTTGGGTTGCAGGCCATGGAACTGGATGTTGCTGATGCCGTTTGCAGCGGCTTCGAGGGTGGCGCGGTTGGGGCCGTCGCCGCAGATTACGAAGGTCAGGTCGTCCCTGCTTTGGAGAATCTTGGCAGCGGCAAGAACGATCTCGATGCCCTGCTTGTTAGCGATATTACCCGAATACAGCGCCACATGAGGCGTGGTGATGTTCCATTCCGAGCGGAAGGGCGAGGGTGAGGTCTTAGGGCGTACAGAGTCAATGTCGGCCCAGTTTCGCAGTTCCATGCTGCGCTCGCGGGGTACGCCCTTCTGATGGAGGCGCGACAACATCTGCGGGGAAATAGTGCTAACCATGTCGAAGCTGGAAAAGGTTCTACGCTCGAACCACTTTGCGAGCTTTACAACCCAGCTGTGTCCCGAAAGCAAACCGGTAGCCATCGCGGCTTCGATCTCGAAATCCTGAACATGCAGCCAGGATGGTGCGCCAGCGAGCTTGGCGGTCAGGGATGCAATGGAAGAGGCGACAAGCGATGGCGCAACGGTCATCACCACGTCTGGCCGCCAGGTGATGCCACGGTAGAGTGTGGGGAAGAATGCGGCCAGCGCGAAAGAAAAGTGGTGCAGCATGCGTCGCGCGCCAGTGGGTCGGGCGGGGATATAGTGTGGGGCCCGTGTGACGTCGACGTCATGTTCTTCGCTCCGCGTATAGGTATAGGCGGCATAGCCCGGCTCAATTGTCCAGGCCGGGTAATAGGGCTGGCCGGAAATCACTTGGACGGCATGGCCCATGGCGGCCAGCGATTGTGCCATACCGGTCGTATAAACTGCGATACCCACCTTTTCTGGCGCATAGTTGAGGCCCAGGATCAGAATCCTCATCAGGCCAGCGCTCCGGCGTCGCCATTCTCGAGGAACCATTGATAGGTAGTTTCGAGGCCCTTGCGCAGCGAAATGGAGGGCTTCCATCCTAGTGTGCGGAGCTTGTCCGCACTCATCAGCTTGCGCGGCGTGCCGTCTGGCTTGCTAAGGTCGTGTACGATGTCGCCCTCGAAACCGACAACTTGGCAGACCATCTGGATCAGTTCGAGAATGGTGAGATCTTCACCGGAGCCGACGTTGACATGTTCGTGGCCGGAATAGGTCTTGAGCAGGAATACCAGCGCGTCGGCGCAGTCATCTGCATGCAAGAATTCACGGCGCGGCGTGCCCGTGCCCCAGACGGTGATGGATGCCTCGCCGTTCAGCTTGGCCTCGTGGGCCTTGCGTATTATGGCGGGCATGACGTGGCTCGAAGCGAGGTCGAAATTGTCGCCCGGCCCGTAGAGGTTTGTCGGCATCGCGGAAATGAAGTCGCATCCATGCTGCTTGCGATAAGCCTGGGCAAGTTTGATGCCGGCGATCTTGGCAATCGCGTACCATTCATTGGTTGGTTCGAGCGGCCCGGTCAGGAGTGCTTCCTCGGTGATCGGTTGTTCCGCCATCTTCGGATAGATACAGCTCGACCCTAGGAACAGCATCTTCTGAACGCCACGTTCGAAGGCCGCCTGGGTGATATTCGCCTCGATAATCAGGTTGTCGTAGAGGAAGTCGGCGGGATAGGTGTCGTTGGCCAGAATGCCGCCGACTTTTGCGGCCGCCATGACAATTGCGTCGGGCTTTGCGTCCTGCATGAAGGCCTCGACCTCGGCCTGGCGTTTGAGATCAACAACATCGCGGCCGGCTGTGATCACTTCGCAGCCTTCGGTGGCGAGCCGGCGCACGACGGCGCTGCCGACCATTCCGCGGTGGCCGGCGACATAGACCCGCTTATTGGTCAGATCGAAGGTCATCGCGCTATTCCACGCTCACGGGAAGGTCGAGCCCATGCTGCTTGAGCAGGGCATGGCGGCGCGCCGCCTTGTGGTCCTCGCGGACCATCTCGGCGCACATTTCCTGGGCAGAGATCTCGGGGGTCCAGCCGAGCTTCTGCTTGGCCTTGCTTGGATCCCCGAGCAAAGTTTCGACTTCGGCGGGGCGGAAATAGCGCGGGTCGATGCGAACAACGACGTCGCCGGGCTTGGGTGCAGGGGCCATGTCGCCCTCAACGGCTGCCACCGTTGCGATCTCGTCTACGCCGGACCCGGAGAATTCCAGGGTGATGCCGAGTTCCTTGGCCGTCCATTGGATGAACTCGCGTACGGAATATTGCACGCCGGTTGCGATGACGAAATCCTCAGGCTTTTCCTGCTGCAGCATCATCCACTGCATGCGGACATAGTCCTTGGCGTGGCCCCAATCGCGCAAGGCGTCGATATTGCCCATATAGAGACAAGGTTCGAGACCCATGGCGATGTTGGAGAGACCGCGGGTGATCTTGCGGGTGACGAAGGTTTCGCCGCGGCGCGGGGACTCGTGGTTGAAGAGGATGCCGTTGCAGGCATAGATTCCATAAGCCTCGCGATAGTTCACCGTGATCCAATAGGCGTACATCTTGGCGACGGCATAGGGCGAGCGCGGATAGAACGGCGTTGTCTCGCGCTGCGGAGTCTCCTGGACGAGGCCATAGAGTTCCGAGGTGGAGGCCTGATAGAAGCGGGTCTTCCTCTCCAGGCCCAGGAAGCGAATGGCCTCGAGCAGGCGCAGCGTGCCAATGGCATCGACATCGGCGGTATATTCGGGCGCCTCGAAGCTGACGGCCACGTGCGACTGGGCGCCCAAGTTGTAGACCTCGTCGGGCTCGATGTCACGCAGGATGCGTGTCAGGTTCGAGGTGTCGGAGAGATCCCCGTAATGCAGCTTGAAGCGGCCATTCTTGGTGTGCGGGTCTTCGTAGATGTGGTCGACGCGCTGGGTGTTGAGCAGCGAGGCACGGCGCTTGATGCCATGCACCTCATAGCCCTTTTCGAGCAGAAGCTCGGCAAGGTAGGAGCCGTCCTGACCCGTGATTCCGGTAATAAGCGCGACCTTGCCCGACGCCATGCAGTATCCTCTAGCAATCATCATGCGTTCAGCATCTGTCGTCGCGGCAATTCCACGAGCCGGTCGCTGAACTCCAAACCTCAATAGTGAGGAACCACTACATGCAAAGGTGCAAGTAGAAAACCTCAGCAATTGTTAATCATGACAGATGGTTACCACGCGGACACGCAGGAATGCCCTGCCGCGGCGGGGTTTCTCCAGTGGCCAGCTGATTTCGCATGGGGCGATTGCAGTTCCCGCATGCTTCGCAAGTTCGGCGAGCTGGGGCTATGCCCGCCAAGTTACCTGTGCGGAAATGCAGGTTGGCGCACTCAGGAAGATGTGCGGTGAGTGTGCGCAGAAGAGGTGGGACCGTTCAATGCCTCGGCATAGCGGTGAAGATTTTCATCGGCTACGACCAACACTCATTGTGGCGGGTCATGAACGGTCGAACGGTTGCAGGTCGGGGTGCGCTGTGCGCGGCTTAGCACAACGCAGCTAAGGTCTCGATGATCACCATGGTGCCTCAGCATCACGACCAACGGCGCTGGTTTGAAGTCTCCAATGGCGGTTGGGCGTTGCTGCCACCACAGCATGTCGCGAGGCTAGCACACGGTCTCACCTATACCGGTGTCCGGAAATCCGTTGGCCGCGGGGCAGGGTACTCGGCCAGGACAGATTCCCCGCTGCGGCGGGCGCGGGTTCCCTGGTTCCTGCGCCAGCCGCATCCCCGTCGGTACGCCCGTCCGCCAAAGAGCAAGAGCAAGTAGCTGGTTCGCGGCAATCGGACCGGAACTTGATCCTGCAGAAGCGGGGGAATGTCCGATAACGCCCCTTGTCGGACAGGGCAGGCCGGGGGCGCCATCGATCGGTAATTGATCAAGACCGCGTCGCCCGGGTGGTTCAGTTCTGTGCCACTGACAGTCGCCCGCAAAAGGAGCCGGCAAGGCTCCCGGTGACCGTGCCCGGCTAACGGACCGGGCGGGCGATCGCTGCACAACCGTCCGCTCAGATATCGGGATCTTTTGGAACGTCGTCATCCTCATCCCAATAGAGCTCGACGATGTCTTCCTCTTTCTCTTCCTCTGTCTCGTCCTCTTCCTCTTGATCGTCACTGTCCGGCGCGGAGGCGGCTTCCCAAGTCTGGTCGTCATCAGAATCTGCCTCGGCGGCATCACCTTCGGAAGGGGCGAGGTTGTCTTCACCCTCGAGGTCCTGCGCTGTCGCTTCCACCGGATCGGGCATCGGCGCGGAAGCGGGTTCTGGGGTTTCGTTGTGATCGCGATCAGCTTCAGCAACACCAGCTGCACGAGGCGCCGGGGCGTCTTCGCCCACCTGGTCCATGGCTGTCGCTGCGCCCGGATTGGAAATCGGCGCGGAAGCGGCTTGCCTTACCGGATCATTTCGGCGCGTGGCGGTTCGGGCTGGAGCGGAACCTCCAAGAACCGGGGCCGGCGGCAAACGGTCCCCGTCGCCGCTTGTCTCATCATGAGCGAGGACCGCCTCTGCTACTGCTGCAGCCCGACCGGCAGCGCGCCAGCGAGCAAGCAGAACAACAAGCTCCGCTTTGCCTCTGGCGATGCCCGGATCAACACGGACATCGAGTTCGTGCGCGGCCGCAAACTGCATCATGCGTTCGGCGTGTCCGAGGTCGGTCAGATAAACCACCGCCGCATCGCCACGCTGACCGCCGAACAGCGTTCCCTGGGCTGCAGCGTTACAGCAAGTCCGGAACGACAGGGCGCAGGCATGAACGATGGGAGCGGAATCGGTGACTAGCGTCCGACCGCGCGGTTTCTGCCATTCAATCCACCAGCGGCCTGAGGTGGAACTCTCGCAATAGAGGTGGCCGACACAACCCGCTGCTCTTCCATCCCGGTCACGGATAAGGCACACGGGGTCGCCGGACAGAAGAGGCGGTTCTTCACCCAGCATCAACCGTGGTTCCTGCCCCAGTCGCTCTTGCCGAGGCTGGTCTCCACCCAGGATTTCCTGCCGCACGGTTCGTGCTCTTTCGTTACTCGGAACAATGATCGGCGTTCTCCTCTGCAGAAGAGCATCTTCATTGCCCAGTGCGCCGAAAGACAAGCTGCTCCGTTTCTCAAAAGCTTCCACGATAGAGGCGGGGGAATGTTCGCTGAACTTGTCAGCCAAGGTTCTCCAGGAGAAGCGCCGTGGCGGCGTGTTGGGCAAGGGTGCTGAGACCACAACCGCGTCGGCGAAGTTCTGGAGCAGCGAAAGCGACAGCAGATTGTCGCGGTACTGCTCCTGCCTTGACTGGTCGTAAATCAGGATCGTTTTGTCCGCCGACTGCTCCGCAATCCTGAGCAGGTCACACAGGAGTCGGTCGGGGATGGCCTGACTGTCAAAGACGATCAGCACGAGTGAACGCGGTCTGCCGTTACGGGCCAAACCCGGCCGCGCCAAAGCCGAAAGACTGACGCATGGGAGGCCGAAATCATCGATCATATGCCGTAGCGCGAACCGGCTCGACAGTTCCGGGATGACAAGTGTGGGGATCAAGCCATCAGAGAACAGGCTGCTGATCAGATCGTGAAGCGGCCCGCGCAGACCTGAGCTCGCATCCCCCATTACCGCTGCGGCCGAGCTGCCAGCGAGCACGGTCAGTTTCTTCCCGTCGCGTCCGGTCCAACCAATGAAGGGGTTTGAAACATCTTCACCCTCCGGATCAAGCGGCAGATCGATGGAGCAGGGGGCTCTGGTGAGCTCCCCGGCTCGAGCGAATGCCTGCTGCCATTCGGCCAGATTTTTCTTCGCCGCATAGAATAGGCCGGCCTGTGTCTTGATCGGCAGCGCAGTGCCCAATACCTTTTTGGTACGTTCGCGAATCTCGTCGGGTAAAGCGGTCGGATGGATTGAACGAATGGCGCTTGTGACGTCGTGGGACTCTATCAGCAGGCGGCGGTCCGACACGGCCTGGAAGAGCTTCACATCATCGGCGTAGGCCGCCCGACGATCGTCGCGGTAAGTGGTCAGCACAAGACGGGCAGCGGCGTCTCCACGACGTCTTTTCGGCCCCAGCTTGACTTCGGGGAATCCCAGATCAGGTGGAACGCGCAGCGGGTCAAGCCCAAGGCTGCGATAGAATTCATTCTGGGTTCGGCCCCAGTACTGTTGCCAATCCATGAGAGTGGCGCTGTCTGTTTTGCCCGCAGAGGATCGAAACAGCGGGGTCCAACGCGTCTCCAGTCGCCTGATGCGATCAAACTGGTCGAGGCCGAACAGGCTTACCAGAACATGCGCGTGCAGATAAGGACTCAGCTGACCCGGCCGGGGTAGGGTGTGAAGATCGTATTGTACAGCATGACCATCACTCACAAGCGGGGCGGCGAACGCCCGCACGAGGCGCTCCGCTTCACTGACTACAAGCTCACCCCGTGCCGGCAGGCCCAGAATCATGTCCAACCCGATGGGGCCCCGGCTGCCGACGGCCAGCTCCAGCGCATTCCAGAACCCGCCGACAGTTGATCCCAGAGCTTTGCTTGGCGGAGGAACCAGAAGCTCACCGCAAACATAGTCGTCGAGCATCTTCGGGCGATAGCGGGTCTTCGTACGGGCGACCATGACGGACTGCCTCGCATTGTAACCCGCGCGGCGAACGATTCTGCCCTCTCCGGAAGGGACCGTTTCGACACTGATGAAGCTGGTCGGCACCGGGACACCTCCGAGTCAGATTTGGGGATGTCAGCCTGAGTCAGATTGGCCCCATTTCTCGTGTCGCACAGTTAGCAAGCAATTGTTTTAAATTCGTCGCCTACAGATGCAGCAACCACGCAGATTGTTGTTTACCGGGGGCCGGCCATTCGCTTCATCGGCAAAATAGCCAACTGTGGAGAAGGTCGATGAAAGCCTTTCTGACGAATACCCTTACCCTTGATCGGGCAGCGCGGGAAAAGATGGAGCACCTGCGCCAGGTGCAACGCGAGCTCGAAGCGGAACAGGCTGCTGTCGCCCGGCGCTGCGACGCCATTGTAGTTGCGGCGGCTCGGGCTTCGAAACTTGATCTTGCGGCCTGCGGGCCAGAGGTGCTGCTGGGGCACCTGGTGCATCTTTGTGCGAAGATCGAGGATGCCACTTTCAAGAAGATGGCTGCCGAGCGCGCCGCGACCTTCCTCGAAGACTTCCAGAGTGAGCTGAAAATTCGCGGAAGTTCCGTGGCTTACGCCATCGATCCTGACATCGATATGGCTTCCTCCGTCCCGGTGCCTGTCATCGCCCGTCTCTTGCGAAACGCAACGGCTGAAGAGACCAAAAAGCTGACCGACGCAGGCATGGTCATCAAGATCAAGTTCAGCAACCGGTCGCCGGCAATGCTTCTCGAGGGGAACTTGGTGCCGGGCGCCATCATCGAACTGGCAGAATCCATGGACGTCCGCTTCGATCTGCGGCCCGACCATGCAGGCAACAACACATTGCCGGACCAGGCAGACAGTGTAGCCGACGACAATGGGTGATGGGGCTTACATAAGCCATTCACGGATTCCGCGCCGCCAGCGGCTTGCTCCAAGCTGTTGGCGGCAGCTTGGCCGATTGAGATCGTCCTCACGCCAAGACCATCTGCAGGATGCGCATGACTGAACATTGTAAGGATCGGGATGGCCTGACTTTGGCACAGCGCGTTCAGCTGCGACTGACCGCGCTGGACCTCAGCCAGACGCAGGTCAGCCAGGAGCTTGGCAAGCGCGACTTTGTGGGGCAGTTGCTGCGGGGAGAAAAAACCAGAATCCATGACCACAACCTGGCAGCGCTTGCCAAGATCCTGAAGACGACACCAAGGTATCTGGCTACCGGTCAGGAAGAGCCCAAAGCGGCCAAACCCGTTGCGCCCGATCGATCTGCGTTTTTCAGGCCCGGGGTGTCTCCCCGTCTGCGATCACCGGAACTCGGCGCTGCCAAGCTAGAAGAGGGCAAGGACAGGAAGGTCCCCCCCGCTCAAGCTCCAGAGTCGGCGGAGGATTGCGAAGCGGGGCAGCGATTGACACGGGGACCGCTCCCTCCGGCTTTCTTACGCACCCGACTCGTACCCCTGCCAAAAATTTCAGAAATGGCCCGAAGTAGGGGGGGTAGAGAGACGGCCGGTCCAGCCAGGCCAGCCCGCACCGGGTTGCCAGTGTTCCACCTGCAGGTTGGCAGCGTCGGCGACATGCTGGATTTCGATGAGTTTACTTGGGTCCCGAGACCGCATGATCTCATTGGCTGCCCAGACGCGTACGGCGTAAGACTGTGCCGCGACATTGCGGTGGGCTGGCGCAGCGGGTCCGTGATCATCTTGACGCCGAACCGCGACATCGCACCGCACGATGTCGTTCTGTCGATCGCTGCTCCAAGCGCGACAGGCAATCATCTGGTAGTCTTTCGAGAGTTCATAGCAGCCGATTTGGACACCGGCTTCGAGCTGAGGGTTCTTCCAATCCAGGTAGATGGCCCAAGCGGCGTGCGTCATCCGCCAATTCCCACCAGGAGAATCAAGTGGCTCCATCGCGTGCATTCGATGATTTGTCCCTAGGCAAGAGATGCCGCCCACGATCGCCGTGGGCGTGCTCTGGACAGCTTCCGGCGGTGAGCCTGGGGGGAACATCGTGAGGTTGGCCGGACTGTCCTGCACCGCGCCGGCGCGTAGCAGCAGCGCAGGCGAATTGTTTTCAGGTGCGGTGACAATGCTCCGTATATCAAGAAAGCGAACATCGCCACCGGCAGCGGACCACAGATTGCACCGCCCCGAGCGTGGCAGCGACGTCATTGATGGAAAGTAATTCGGCAGCGGGGAGGCGATCCCGTCCGACCTGAACGGGCGACCGGGGTATTGGCGCCGTGGATTGGTGACGGTGTGCGCTCCTATGTCTGAGCATGTGCCCAGTGTTGGAAGTTTCCTATTGCTGGAAGCGGTGCGGTGTCAGGCGCACCTGGCCGGACAGATCAAGGCGCGGATCGTGGAAGGGGCACTGGGGGGCGTGCCCCGCGAAGTGGTGTAACTGAGGTGGTCAAGCCGCTTGCGAGCGCGCCCTTACGAGCGCCGTAGCGAGCGAGCGGCTGGGTGGTCATCGACGGATTTCCGGTGAGGCTTGGTTGCTTACCCTGACCCTGCCTGAAGGACCACCGATGACCAACACGATAATCTGCGCGAGATGATACGCTTCGCTGCCTTACGGCTGATGGAAATTGGAGTGGGGGCCGCCACTCGGGCCTATGGTGAAATGAGCGCCGATTGGCGGGTACAGCCGAATGGCTGCCGCGAGCGGGCCGGGAGGACTCGGGCCGGCGCAACGCCAATCTATCGGAAAAGCCGGGCGACCAGCGCGGCGAAAAGATGGATCCAAACATCCATTCGATGGTCTGACCGGCGCAATGGAGCTGCTGCATCTACGCATCTCGCCCCACTGCCGGACGTCGGTGCCCATCAGCGGCCAGCCTGCCAGGGAGATTGCCGAGAAGCAGGCACGCTCTATCAGGTATCAGATGACGATCGCCAAGCTGCCGCTGGCCAAGGGCATCGACCATTTCGACTTCGCGGGGACGATGATCGATAGAACCCGTGTCAAGGACCTCCCGTGGCGCCCGCTCAACCCATATCGCCTTTCTACTGGTTTCCCGATCCAGATCTGTTCGATCGTTTTGCCCATGCGGGTCGTCGTCTCTTAAACCTCCCGTTGCTCCGACTTCAGGCTGCCGTCTGCAGTTGCATCAACATGCAGAAAGCGCCCTGGCCGGATCTGCAATCCTGCTGCTTCGTCAGCATAGCCCAGATGGTGCTCTTGTTGGCGAGCGCAACCGCAACCAGCATGCGGGGTTTGCGTCGCGCGGAATATGCAAAAAGATGCCTATGACTTGCTCAGGGTGCTCACTGCCTGGTTCTGGTGATCGAGTGGCCCGCGTTCCGGTCCCTTGATTCTTGAGCGTCTCAAGTTCGCCATGGCGACACCGAACTTGTCGACCTGCGCAATGTGTAACGCCGCTAGGAGGTCGAGGCACACGGTTTCACCTATGGCGGTGTCGGGAGATCCGTTGGCCGCGGAGCAGGGCGTTCGGCCAGGGCAGCCGAATAGAGCAGGGAAGTCTCTGCGCGACGCTGGTCAGGGATGATGTCGCTGGGCTGGAGCGTCAAAGCGTGGCCAAGTGACAGGGCAGCTTCCCCGCTGCGGCTGGCGCGGGTTGCTTCGTCCCCGCGCCAGCCGCAGCGCCATCGGTACGCCCGCCCGCAAAAGAGCAAGAGCAAGTAACTGGTTTCGCGGCGGACAGACCGGAGCTTGATCCTGCGGAAGCGGCGATGTCGCACAAGAAATGTTATCAGGCATTGGAAGGCGGAGCGGATGTCCAAGCTCGTCAGAAGTAGACGTTCGCCCGCGGTGCGCCGAGCACTCAGAGCGCCGACAGGATGTCGGTTTGCGAGAAGTCATCTCCCACAAAGAGCAAGGGGCAATGGGAGGAGGTGGCAAGCTCATAGGCGAAACAGTCGCCATAATTGAGCCCCGCTGGATGTACGCCCTTGCCCCAGCGCTGGTATGCGGCTGCGATGCGGCGTGCAGACGCCGCCGTCACCGACACGATTTCAAAACCGAGACCTCCAAGCAGGGCAGAAACTTCTACACCTACATTGCGTCGCTCCGCAACGATCAGGACTTCGGCTACTGTACCTGCGGAGATAATGAGCTGATCGGCGCGTTCCAGGATCGCCATGCAGGCTTCCGCTTCGGGCTCATCGAAAACGACTGCCATGAGAGCTGAAGTATCTACCGCGATCATGCGGGCGTGCCATCGTCATTGTAGAGAAAGTCCTGACTGCGCGCAGCCGTAGCACCAGACAGTTTCTTGCCAGCGGCGGCTGCCCTGATGGCCTCCATCAGTTCCCGCCGTGCGCCAGGTGTTGCGGCTGGCGCGCTCGGCACCAGCCGCGCTACCGACTGTCCACGGCGGGTGAGAATGACTTCCTCCCCAGCCTCCGCTTTCCTGACGAGTTCGGTGAGTTGGCCCTTTGCCTCGCTGACAGATATTTTCATGTTCGGCTCCATTCAGTCTTCAAGAGATGGTCCGCATGTTGGTCCAAGTCAATGAAATGATCGCATGTGTGCAAGTGTGCCTTCTCACCATTGGCGGCTGCGTTTCCGGCCGCAGGGGAATTCCGCTCAAGCTGGTTGGTCGTTATGATCACGAGGGCGATGTTCGCCGTGCTTCATCAGCATTCAAACCAGATGCTTATTGTCACACGGACCGCTTTCCACCGACGAGGTACCTGCGAGTGGAGCAGCCGACGTCTTCGAGGGATGCACGGCCATGCGCGACGCTGATGGATGGAGCGAAGTTCGGTGACGCCGCTTGGCGCACAGCGCTTGGGTGGGTCCTCAGGGCCCGAAAGGCGTGGCGCGACTGAAAACTCCCGGAGCGCTATTCGTCCAGTGGTTCAAGTCGCGCCGGAAAATCTTTCGGCCCGAACAGACGGCTACCGGCCCCACCCCTGGGAAAGAAATGCGATCTGGTGGGCTACTATACTGTGGAAGGTATGGCCCTCATGACTGCGCAGGCTCGTGACAGGCGCTGCCAGCTCCATCGTCATCAGCCGTATTCAGGTATAGGTGTGTATGGAGAGCGTTGTCGCCTTCGGCGCCGCGCCGGTGACTCGGGGTCTCCGCGGACTCAGCCAGGTCTCACCGACAGGAAGCGCGGTTCTTCCCCCTCAACGAGACGCAGCGCAGTCAGCACCCCCGTCGCAAAGCAGCCGGTATCAACGCTGATCCGCCCGGGCAGCACCAGGGGTTCAGGCACCACGGTGTGGCCATGCACCAGCGTTAAGCCACCGCTCCAATCCGTTGTGGGGTCATGGCGCATCCACAACAGGTCCTCCTCCGCCTGCCGCTCGAGCGGCACGCCCGGCCGGATGCCAGCATGGGCGAAGACATAGCCCGGCGCAGTGATAAGCGCGGGCAGGGCGGCAAGGAAGTCGAGATGAGCCTGGGGGATGTGGCTCGTCAGCATCTGGCCTCTCAAACGGGTCGAGGCTGCGGCATAGCGGTCCGGCGCAATGCCATAGCTCGTCAAGGTCTCCTCGCCCCCATTGGCGAGCCAGTCGCTCTGCAGAGACGGCTTGGCAAAATGTCCGAGCAACATGCGTTCATGGTTGCCCACCAGGCAGAGGCGTCGGAACCCCTCCGGCAAAGGGCGGAGCAGGTGGTCGAGCACCCCGGCGGAGGAGGGGCCCCGGTCGATGTAGTCCCCGAGCATGATGATAAGCTTGTCACCCTCTATGCCTCCGGCGTCTTCGATGATGCGTTTTTCGAGCCGCCCCAGCTGGTCGAGGCAGCCGTGAACATCGCCTATGGCATAGAGCGCCGACGGCATGATGCCGAGATCAACCCGGCGCGGGCGCGCGGTGTCCCTGTCTTGCCCGAACAGCAGCCGGGTCAGGCGATTGATCACGAGCGGCCCTCTGCCAGGTGAAGTGTTCGCTTTAGGATATCTGCGGTTTTGCACAAGCCTCGCCTCAGGACAATGCACAGGCCGTTACCGCCGGCACCAACCAGCCAGTTTGGGGAGGAGCCATCCCGCGCCCAGGCCAAGGAATGCACCCATGGCCTTCACGAGGGCGTCATCGAACCGGCCGTGACGATCAATGCCCACCTGCTGCAGAACCTCAAGACCTCCCAAGCCGACAAGCAGAACCGCGGCAGCCCACCGGAGCCGGCGCGGATAGGCGAGCGCGAACAGCAGACCCGCGACGGCAAATGCGCCGGCGCGCTCGGCGCTTACCGGAAAAGATGTACGCGGCCGAAGATCGAGGGGTGACAGCGTGGCAATGGCGATGGCCAGCAGGATCGCCCAAGCCATGATCCGCAGCAGGCTCTGTGCCATCCGCGTCATTGCCACCAGACCAGCAGGAACAGTTCCATCCAGGGTCCTTTTCGGATGCAGTTTCTCGAGTGTGGCCACCGGTATATGCGTGGCGGATCTTCCAGCGCACGGTGCGAGCTCCCATCCATTGGTTGCACCGCCGCAGGCAGCGATTTAGCTTGGCACTGAAATAGAAGAGCCTGATTCGTGGAGTTTGTGCACTTATGGGCGTGCAGCCAATCTCCATTCCCCAGAGCCTCGCCTATGTCCTTACGGCTGCCGGCGATCGTAGCGGCGTCGACTTCGACTACCTGCTGCAAACCGCCATCCGCGAAAGCAGCCTCAACCCACAGGCCAAAGCACAGACCTCTTCGGCCACGGGCCTGTTCCAGTTTCTGGAAGGCACCTGGCTGCAGGTGATGAAGGAGGAGGGGCCGCGTCTCGGCTACGGGGACTATGCAGCCGCGATCCGGCGGACCGCGGACGGCGACTACATCGTCGATGATCCCCAGCTCAAGACGCAGATCCTGAACCTGCGGACCGACCCCCAGACTGCCTCGGACCTGGCGGCTGCTTTCACCCGGTCCAACGGTGAGTATCTCAGCGCCCGTTTCGGTCGCATGCCCAGTGCGGGGGAACTCTATATCGCCCATTTCCTGGGGGCGCAGGGGGCGGAGAAGTTGTTCACCGCCGGTTTGTCGAACCCGGATCAGCTGGCGGCCAACCTGTTTCCGCGCCAGGCCGCGGCCAATCGGGCGATCTTTTACGAGAACGGTGTGCCGCGCACTATTCGAGATGTCTACCGCGCTCTGGTCGCCAAGCACGAAGGTATCGGCTCGAACCCCGGCTTTGCGGTGCAGCAGCTGGCGGGTGACATGCCCCCGCCAACGCCGGCACCGGACGTGCCGTCACGGTTTTCGCCGGCAAACATGTCGTTCACCGGTCTATTCAGGAACGTTCCCGAAGGCAGCCCTGTGGAGGCGGAGGCCGCAGGCAGCTCCGCCTTCTTCACGCATTTGTATGGGCAGGAGTGAACTACAAACGCCTGATGGGCGTTTACCTTGGAGAAACGATCGCAACAGCGAACGCCGGCAACAACAACCGACCTGAACAATCCGGCAGGCGACGTTGGGAGACAATTAACACCCGTGGCGCAGCGTCGCCTCGGTACCTGGAGGAAATCCTATGCGCCAGATGGTGGCCAGAGCACACGCAGCACCTGCCGTGCCGAGAGGACTAGTGATCGTTGGTGCGGCCTCTGCCAGCTGGGTGGCGGTTGCCGCTGCTGGTGTGGCCGTTTCCCAGATGTTCACCTGGCTTGCTTCGACCCTCTGAACGCAATCGCCACCAAACGTGGTGAACGGTTCCTTAAACCTTGAGGTCTAGGGTTTTTCGCGCGGTGTGCGGAGACCCGGATGACTGGCTGCAACGACTTCGTTTCCCTGTCCTTCTCGCGTGACAGCGACGAGCGCGCCCGTGCCGCTCACCTCGCGGCTCTCTGCTATCTCGACCACGACGGACCGGCCGACGAGCACGCGGCGCTCTATGCCCTGCTGATCGGTTTGCTGGATGATCCATCCGTCAAGGTCCGGGCCGCGCTGGCCTACGGCTTGCTGCACTCGAAATTGGCGCCGCGGCCGATCATCCTGGCCCTGCTGCGCGACACCAGCGTGATTGCCCGGGCCATAGCTCAATATTCGCCGATCCTGATCGATGCCGATCTCCTGCCGCTGGTCTCCACCGCGTCGCTGTCCATGCTCCTTGCCGTGGCGCAGCGGGAACACTTGAGCGGCCGGCTTGCTGCTGCGGTGATCGATCGCGGCGAACGGGAGCCGCGGCTGCTGGTCCTGCGCCGCGCCAGTGTTCAGGTGCCGGCCACGTCCTTGCTGAACCTCGTCGACAGTTGCGAGGATGATGCTGAGCTTCGGGGCGTTCTGCTGGCGCGTGCGGATCTGCCGCCGGACGTGCGCCATCGCCTGGTGCAGCACGCCGCGGCAGCACTGCGGGGTGCCCGTATTGTCCGGGGCGCTCTCCATCAGCCGCGCCTCGAGCGGCTGTTCAGGACTGCAGAGGACCATGCCCTCGTTTCCATCGGCGAAGGGGCCGCCGAGCAGGCAGACTCCCGTTTCGCTTCGGCGCTGGCCGCGTCGGATCAACTCAGTACGCGACTTCTGTTCCATGCGCTGGTCAGCGGGCAGGTCCTGTTCTTCTCCGACTGTCTCGCGCAGTTGGCCGGGACGCCCCGACCCAAAGTTCTGAGCCTGCTCGAGAGCGGACGCGGGGCGACCCTTCACGCCCTTTTCTCGGCTGCCGGCGTACCGGAGCCAGTCCGCACGGTCATGGTCCGGCTGGTGCAGCACGCCCGTGCCGTGGATCTGGCAAGCGACGTCGCCGGCCGGCACTACGTGATCACCGTGGTGATCGAAGAACTGGTGCAGGAGCACCCCGAAGCCCTGCCTGCCGAACTCGAGGAAATCTTCGCCTACCTCAACGAGCAAAACGTGCGGCTGGCGCGCGAAGCTGCCCGGGACGTCATGTCGGCCCTGGTTCCGCGTGCGACCGGTGTTCCCTTGATCGCCCCGACTCCGGCACTGCAGCTTCCTCCTGCCGCCGCCTAGTAGCGGAACTGCTCGGTTAGCACGCGTTCCTCGAGACCGGTCCCGGCGTCGAACAACAGGGTCACCCCGTTGCTGCGGTCCTCGTGGACGGTGACATCGACCACATTCTGGAACTCGATATTGTCCGCCACCGCGCTCACGGGCCGCTTCTCCGCCTCGCGCGTCACGAACCGCACCCTGGCGCGATTGGACAGAATGGCACCACGCCAGCGCCGCGGCCGGAACGGCGAAATCGGGGTCAGGGCGAGGACCGGCGCTTCGATCGGAACGATGGGGCCGTGCGCCGACAGGTTGTAGGCCGTCGACCCGGCGGGGGTCGACAGGAGAACGCCGTCGCAGATCAGTTCGTCCAGCCGCACGGCATCGTCGACCAGGATCTGGATCTTCGCGGCCTGGTAGGTAGAGCGGAACAGGGAGACCTCGTTGAGCGCCAGCGCTTCGTGCCGCCGTCCGGCGGCGTCGGTGGCCGTCATCGAGAGCGGGAAGATCTGGGTTTGCTGCACGGTCTGCAGCCGCTCCAGCAGATTGTTCTCCGAGAATGGGTTCATCATGAAGCCGACGGTGCCGAAGTTCAGGCCATAGACCGGCGTGCCCTTGCCCATGACGCGGTGCAGGGTCTGGAGCATCAGGCCATCGCCACCCAGGGCAACCACCACGTCGGCGGCTTCGAGAGGGTGCTCCCCATAGCGTTGGCGCAGGCGCTCGGCGACCGCGTCGGCCTCCGGCGTTCCATTGGTGACGAAGCTGAGATTCTTCGGCTCGACCAAGCTGCCCTCCATGGTAGCGCGGCTGAGTACCATGCCCCGTGAGCAGGGGCCAGAGGAGGGGCGCCGTGCCGTCCGGTTGTTGATCTATGTTAACCTGTGAGGTTCATCGCAGCGGCACCTCATAACCGGCGTTAGTGCGGCGAGGGTAAGCAGTTGTTCTGGCTGAGGGCTTTTTCAACGTCAGTACGCTGCCCGCCGATAACGAGCGAGGCCAGAGCATGACGAAGCGCGTGATGGTAACCGGAGGTGCAGGCTTTATCGGCTCGCACCTGTGTCGATTGCTGTTGGAGCAGGGGAACGAGGTGCTCTGCGTCGACAACTTCTTCACCGGAACGCGCTCCAACATCCTGCCCCTGCTCGACCACGACAATTTCGAGCTGCTGCGGCACGACATCACCTTCCCGCTCTATGTCGAGGTGGACGAGATCTACAATCTCGCCTGTCCCGCCTCGCCGGTGCACTACCAGTTCGATCCCGTCCAGACGACCAAGACCAACGTCATGGGCGCCATCAACATGCTCGGGCTCGCCAAGCGGCTGCGCATCCCGATCCTGCAGGCCTCCACCTCGGAAGTGTATGGCGATCCTCACGTGCATCCGCAGCCGGAGAGCTACTGGGGCAACGTCAACACAATCGGACCGCGCTCCTGCTACGACGAGGGCAAGCGCTGCGCCGAAACGCTGTTCTTCGACTACCACCGCCAGCACAACGTCAACATCAAGGTAGTGCGCATCTTCAATACCTACGGCCCGCACATGCATCCCTCGGATGGCCGCGTGGTCTCCAACTTCATCGTCCAGGCGCTCAAGGGCGAGGACATCACCGTCTATGGCGACGGCAGCCAGACGCGCTCATTCTGCTATGTCGACGACCTGGTGGACGCGATGGTGCGGATGATGGGTACCGACGCGGGCATCACCGGGCCCATCAACACCGGCAACCCGGGCGAGTTCACCATTCGCCAGCTCGCCGACCTGGTCATCGAAATGACCGGCTCCCGCTCCCGGGTGGTGTATCGCGATATCCCGGTCGATGATCCCAAGCAGCGCCGCCCCGATATCACCCGCGCGCGGGAACTGCTGGGCTGGGAGCCCACCATCCAGCTTCGTGAAGGGCTGATGCGCACCATTCAGTATTTCGAGGGCGTGATCGGTGCCAACAGCCAGCGCCCCAGCACCGAGGCACCCAAGCGCGGCGCCGGTCCCCTCAGCCTGGTCGGCGGCACTCTGGTGCACGACAGCCGCTGAGGGCAGACAGAGTTCGGCGGCTAGGTGCGGCCAAACTCGTCCTCGATGCGGATAATGTCGTCCTCGCCGAGATAGGAACCGGTCTGCACCTCGATCAGCTCGAGCTCGATCTTGCCGGGGTTGGCGAGCCGGTGCGTACAGCCGAGCGGCAGGTAGATGGACTGGTTTTCGGCCAGGATCGTCACCTGGCCGTCGACGGTTACCTCGGCCGTGCCACGCACGACCACCCAGTGCTCGGCACGATGGTGGTGCTTCTGCAGGCTGAGCTTCTTGCCGGGCTTGACGAACAGGCGCTTGACCTGGAAGCGGTCGCCATTGACCACTGAAGTGTACCCGCCCCAGGGGCGATAGGACGTCCGGTGTGTCTCGGTGAGCGCCGCGGTGTCCTTGCTCGAGCGGAGCGCCTTGACCAGCGCGCCGACACGCTGCGCCTCCGACAGCCGGCCAACATAGATGGCGTCGGTGCTGGCGATGACTGCCACATCTTCCAGGCCATCCACCACGACATGGACGTTGTCGCTGATCACCAGCGAGTGCCGGGCGTTGCTGAGGGTGACAGGCCCGCGGGCGACGTTGTCGCTCGCATCCTTGCCGATGGCCTTCCACACCGCGTCCCAACTGCCGAGATCGGACCAGGCGAAGTCGACGGCCACCACGGCCGCACGTTCGGTCTTTTCGAAGATCGCGTAGTCGATGGAGATGTTGGGCGCCCCGGTGAAAGCGGCTTCGTCGAGGCGCACGAAATCGAGGTCGACCTTCCCGGCCTGCACGGACTTGCGCGCTGCGGCAGCAGTGTCCGGCGCCAGCTCATCGCATTCGTGGAGCAGGGTGGTGGCGGCGAACATGAACATGCCCGAATTCCAGAAGTGGCCGCCTTCGGCCAGCATCCGCTCGGCATTGTCGCGGTCGGGCTTCTCCAGGAACCGTTCGACCGGTACCGCGCCCTGACCAACGGCCGCCGCCGCACGGATATAGCCGTAGCCGGTCTCCGGATGGGTCGGAGCGATGCCGAAGGTCACGAGCTTGCCGGCGACGGCTGCGTCGCGTGCCTGCGCAACCGCGGTCCAGTACCCCTCGTCCACCGCGATCTCGTGGTCGGAAGGGAGGACGTGCATGATCGCTTCGGGCCCGAAATGGTTGGTCACCCAGGCGGCCGCTGCAGCGATCGCAACCGCGGTGTTGCGCGCCACCGGCTCGAGCAGCACGCCTGAGAGCGGAGCCCCGACTTCAGCGGCCTGCTCGGAGACAATGAAGCGGTACTCCGCATTGGTGATGATCACCGCCGGGGCGTAGGTGTCGCTATTGCCCACCCGCTGCAGCGTCTGCTGGAACAGGCTGGTGGCCCCCGTCAGCGGCAGGAACTGCTTGGGCCGCGTGGCACGGGACATAGGCCACAACCGGGTTCCCTGGCCACCGGCAAGGATTACCGGAACGATCACACTGCGCATGCTTGCTCATCCAGTTGGTCTAGAACCTTGTGCTAGCATCAAATTATCACGGCGCAGCAACAAAGATCGCAAAGCAGCTTTGTTTGGTTAAGGTGGCTCGCTCTTCTACTGCGCGCGTCGTAGAACAGTTGCGGCCGAATATCCGGCGCTGACGGTGGTGACGACGCAGTATCTTGCTGCTATCGGTCAGCCATGGCCGACATCATCAATCTCCGCACTGTCCGCAAGCAGAAGGCCCGCGCCGACAAGGCGATTACGGCCGAGCAGAACCGGCGCCTGCATGGCCGCACCAAGGCCGAAAGGGAACTCGACGCGGCCGAAAAGGCGCGCGCCGAGCGACAGATCGAGGGACATAAACGCGACGATTAGGTTGGGTTCCGTTACCAGTCCACCTGGCACTGCACACCCTCGGGGCCGAATTGCATGCTTTTGTGGGTGTACTGGAAGATCTCGAGCTTCACCCCGCTGGGATCCGCCAGCCAGCACTGCCAGGTGTGGTCGACACCGAGCTTCTTGTCCGTGACGGTCACGCCCTTGCTGCGGGCATTGGCCATGAAGGTGTCGATGTCGTCGGTCTCGAAGCAGAGGTGGTTGATCTGGTTGGTCTCATCGAACCGCGACTCGCCCTTGCGGAAGACCTCCACGAAGGTGCGGTTGCCGAAATCGAGATAGAAGCCGATCCGGTCCTCGCCGCGCATGAAGTCGAACTTCGGCGCCACCCCGGTGATGTCGCGATAGAACGCCTCCACGGCGTCGAGATCGCGGGCGAAGATGCAGGTGTGGGCAACCTGTTTGACGAGCGGCATGAAAGATCTCCTCAGAAACGATACGGGTAGAGCAGGGCGCCCGCGCGCTGGCAAGAGCGGCTGAACCACGACAAATTTTCGGCCACCCTCTTTCCCTTGTCATGGGGTGCGTCTAGGAGAAGCCGAACCCACCGAACCTTGCCAGAAAAGGGCTTAGCCGATGTCCTCCATCATCCATGTCCAGGGCCGCCAGATCTATGACAGCCGCGGCAATCCCACCGTCGAAGTCGATGTGGTGCTGGATGACGGCAGCTTCGGCCGTGCGGCCGTTCCCTCGGGTGCCTCGACCGGCGCCCACGAGGCGGTCGAGCTGCGCGACGGCGGCAAGCTCTACAACGGCAAGGGCGTGACCCAGGCGGTCGAGAACGTCAACACCGTCATCTTCGAGGAAATCCAGGGATTGGACGCGCTCGACCAGCTCGCCTTGGACCAGGCGATGATCGAGCTCGACGGTACCGCCAACAAGAGCAAGCTCGGCGCCAACGCCATTCTCGGCGTGTCCCTAGCGGTGGCCAAGGCGGCCGCCGAGTCGAGCGAACTGCCGTTCTACCGCTATATCGGCGGGCCGAACGCCCATGTTCTGCCGGTGCCGATGATGAACATCATCAATGGCGGCGAGCACGCCGACAACCCGATCGACATGCAGGAGTTCATGATCCTGCCTGCCGGAGCGGAAAGCCTTGCCGACGCCGTCCGGATCGGTTCGGAAATCTTCCACACCCTCAAGAAGGGCCTGTCCGCCGACGGCCACAACACCAATGTGGGTGACGAGGGTGGCTTCGCGCCCAACCTCAAGTCGGCCGATGACGCGCTTGGCTTCATCATGCGCTCGATCGAGAAGGCCGGCTACAAGCCGGGCGAAGACGTGTTCATCGGGCTCGATTGTGCCTCGACCGAATACTACAAGGGCGGCAAGTACGAGATGGTGGGCGAAGGCAAGTCGCTCGGCTCGGACGAGAACGTCCGGTTCCTCGAAGACCTCGTGTCGCGCTTCCCCATCATCAGCATCGAAGACGGCATGGCCGAAGACGACTGGGATGGCTGGAAAGCGCTGACCGAAGCCATCGGCAAGAAGGTGCAGCTGGTCGGCGACGACCTGTTCGTCACCAATGCCGAGCGCCTGCGCTCCGGCATCAAGATGGGCGTTGCCAACTCCATCCTGGTCAAGGTCAATCAGATCGGCTCGCTGTCCGAGACGCTGGACGCCGTGGATACCGCCCACCGCGCCGGCTACACCTCGGTGATGTCGCACCGGTCCGGTGAGACCGAGGACTCGACCATCGCGGACCTCGCGGTGGCGCTCAACTGCGGGCAGATCAAGACCGGCTCGCTCTCCCGCTCCGATCGCCTCGCCAAGTACAACCAGCTTATCCGCATCGAGGAACAGCTCGGTACGTCGGCCAAATACGCCGGCTACTCGGTGGTCAAGGGCCGCTGATCGATCGCAGGCACGAGTTACTTCAGCAGCAAGCTGCCGGGGTAACTGCCGAAAAACAACGACGGGCCGATCTGTCTACGAAGCTTCCAGGGTGCTACTGGAAAGCCGTTTCGGCAAAGCTTCTGAGCTTGCGGGAATGCAGCCTCTCGGCCGGCTGGTCGCGCAGGATTTCCATGGCCCGCAGCCCAATCTGCAGGTGCCGATTGACCTG
Source organism: Pseudomonadota bacterium (assembly GCA_023431205.1). GTDB lineage: Bacteria > Pseudomonadota > Alphaproteobacteria > Rhizobiales > Devosiaceae > Devosia. Next base: position 49,764 of record JAEYXQ010000037.1, read on the forward strand.
GGTACGGTAGAAGTCCGAGGCCATGCCGGGCAGCTTCAGTTCGCCGTGCAGCGGCTTGTCGGAGACGCAGAGCAGTGTGCCGTAGGGCACCCGGAAGCGGAAGCCGTTGGCGGCGATGGTGGCGGACTCCATGTCGAGCGCCACGGCGCGGGACTGGCTCAACTGCCGCACGATCTCGGTCTGGTCGCGCAATTCCCAGTTGCGGTTGTCGAAAGTCGCGACCGTGCCGGTACGCATGATCTTCTTGGTTTCGACACCCTCGGTCTGGGTGACTTCTTCCACCGCCTGTTCGAGCGCCACCTGCACTTCGGCCAGCGCCGGAACCGGCACCGTCAGCGGCAGGTCGGCATCGAGCACGTGGTCCTCGCGCAGATAGGCGTGCGCCAGCACGAAGTCGCCGAGTTCCTGCGAGTTCCTGAGGCCGGCGCAGTGGCCGAGCATGATCCAGGCGTGCGGGCGCAGCACCGCGATGTGGTCGGTGATGGTCTTGGCGTTGGATGGCCCGACGCCGATATTGACCATGGTGATGCCTTTGCCCCGTTCCGCCTTGAGGTGGTAGGCCGGCATCTGCGGGGCCCGTACCGGCGTGGTCCCGGCGACGCCGCCACCCCGCAGCATGTTGTCGGTCACGACGTTCCCCGGTTCGACGAAGCTCGTATAGTCTCCATGACCGGACCGCATGTACTCCTTGGCGATGCGGCAGAACTCGTCGACGTAGAAGGCGTAGTTGGTGAAGATCACGAAATTCTGGAAGTGGTCGGCGTCGGTGCCGGTGTAGTGCGCCAGCCGGAACAGCGAGTAGTCGACGCGCGGCGCGGTGAAGGCCGACAGCGGGTAAGGCCCGCCACGCGGCGGCACATAGGTGCCGTTGGCGATCTCGTCATCAGTGTTGGCGAGGTCCGGAGCATCGAACATGTCGCGCAGCGGAATGTTGAGCGCATTGATGGCGTCGCCGTCGACGCGTTCGTTCGGCTGCACGGCAAAGTGCAGCGGGATCGGCGTGTCGGACTCGCCGATATCGATGGTGCCGCCATGGTTCTTGAGAATGACCTCGAACTGCTCCTGGAAATAGCCCTTGAACAGGTCAGGTGCCGTGACGGTGGTGCGATAGAGCCCGGGTGTGTGGAGGTAGCCATAGGGCAGGGTGCTCTCGTGTCGGCTGTAGCTGGTTGAACGCACCTCCACCTGCGGGTAGCAGGCGCGTACCCGTCCGGCCGGAACCCGTCCCTTGGCAAGCTCATCCAGGTGATTGCGGATGAAGCCGGTATTGCGGTGGTAGATATGAGCCAGATGTTCCCAGGCTTCGGCCGGATCGGTGAAGGACTGCGTCTCGAGGCGGGGCGGGGATATCGTGGTCATCACAGGTCTCGCATCTGGCACGGCTACGGCCCGTCCTCCAATGACAGGTTCCGCGCTCTCCTTCAACGCGCGGGAGAGCCAGGATCACATCGCAGTGAGCGCACCTTTTCTTGCCGTATTCGAGAACCATCTTCAGGACAGTTCACTGGAACGGCAAGCGACCCATGCACCCGGTGAACCTGCGGAGCCCGCCGGCCGCATGTCCCCCAAGCCCTCAACAGCGTGGCGGGTGGCGCTCCCTCCAAGGGCCGTGATGCACCCCCCGTGCGTCGCGGCCCTTTCTCTTTCCGGACTCGCTCCGCAGCAGTGGACGCAGCCGCCGCGGTTTTCTATGGCTGGGCCGGCGTATTCCCGGAGACTCGCATGACTGCTTCCCTGATCGACGGCAAGGCCTTCGCCGAAGGCCTCCGGCACCGCATCGCCGGGCACGTGTCCCGCCTCAAGACAGAGCACGGCATCACGCCGGGCCTGGCGGTCGTGATCGTCGGTTCCGATCCGGCCAGCCAGGTCTATGTCTCCAACAAGTCCAAGCAGACCGTGGAAGTGGGCATGGCCTCCTTCAAGCACGAACTGCCCGAGGATACGCCCGAGGCCGATCTGCTCGCCCTGGTGCGTCAGCTCAACGCCGACCCGGCCGTCCACGGCATTCTCGTGCAGATGCCGGTGCCCAGGCACATCGACCCGGACAAGGTCATCGAGACTATCGACCCGGCGAAGGACGTCGACTGCTTCACCCCAGCCAACGTCGGAAAGGTGCAGATCGGGCTGCCGGGGCCGGTATCCTGCACCCCGCTCGGCTGCCTGATGCTGCTGCGCGACCGGCTCGGCTCTCTCTCCAGCCTCAACGCCGTGATCGTTGGCCGCTCCAACCTGGTGGGCAAGCCGATGGCGCAACTGCTGCTGCGCGAGAACTGCACCGTCACCGTTGCCCATTCGCGCACCCGCGACCTGCCGGCGCTGCTGCGCCAGGCCGACATCGTCGTGGCGGCCGTTGGCCGGCCGGAGATGATCCGCGGCGACTGGATCAAGCCGGGCGCCACGGTGATCGATGTGGGCATCAACCGGATTGCGGCACCTGAGCGCGGCGAAGGCAAGACACGCCTCGTCGGCGATGTTGCCTTCTCCGAAGCCGCCGAGGTGGCCGGTGCTATCACTCCGGTGCCGGGTGGTGTCGGACCCATGACCATCGCGTGCCTGCTCGCCAATACCGTAACCACGGCGTCACTGATGAACGGCCTTACTCCGCCGGGTGACCTCACCGCATGATCGACGGCACGGCGCACGATCCCGGCGGCCGGGTGCGGCTGGCGCTGATGCCCGGCGTCAGGGGCGACGCCGAGTTCAGCGACCACGAGCATCGCCAGTTGATGCGACGCTGGATCGGGGACGGCTTCCCCGAACGTTACATCATGTTCATCGGCATGAACCCGTCCACCGCCGATGCCAACGTCAACGACCCCACCTGCGCCCGCGAGTGGACCTTCGCCCAGCGCGAGGGCTACGCGGCCATGGCCAAGGGCAATGTCGGGGACTATCGCGCCACCGATCCGAAGATGCTGCTGGCACCGGGCGTGGTGGCCGTGTCACGGCACAACCTGCCGTCCCTGCGCGCTGCGGCCCGCAAGGCCGACAAGGTCGTGCTCGCCCATGGCAAGCTCAACAAGGCGCTGGCGCAAGCGGGGCGCGAACTGGTCGAGGCGCTGCGGGAGGATGACATCCCGCTGTGGTGCTTTGGGGTGAATGCCGATGGCTCGCCGAAGCACCCGCTCTACCTCCGGCTCGATACGCCCCTGATCCCGTTTCCCGGATAGCTCATGCCCATTCCCTTCTTCGACGGTCACAACGACACCCTGCTCAAGCTTCTCGAACTCGGGGCTGACGCCGAGAATCGGTTCATCGAGGGTTCATCTTCCGTTCATATCGACTTGCCGCGGGCCCGGAAGGCCGGCATGGCAGGCGGGTTTTTCGCCATGTTTCCGCCGCCGCTGAAGGCGTCCTCGGCGACCATCGTCCCCACGGGTTCCGCGCCCAGCCTGCCGCCGGAGCTCGACATCGGCGAAGCGCGGCGGTCCACCTTCGGCATGGCGGCGATCCTGCTGCGGCTCGAGCGGATGGGGGCCCTGGCAGTCTGCCGAACGGCTGCGGGCATTCGCGCCGCCGTGGCGGCGGGCAAGCTGGCCGCGGTGTTCCACATCGAGGGCGCCGAGGCGATCGATCCCGATTTGCAGGCGCTGGAGGTGCTTTACGCCGCCGGCCTGCGCTCCATCGGCCTGGTGTGGAGCCGGGCCAACGCCTTCGGCACCGGCGTTCCCTTCCGCTACCCGGCCGATCCGGACATCGGGCCAGGCCTCACCGATGCCGGCAAGGACCTGGTGCGTGCCTGCGACCGCATGGGCGTGATGATCGACCTGTCGCACCTTAACGCAGCCGGTTTCCGCGACGTCGCCGCCATCAGCAGCAAGCCGCTGGTGGCGACGCACTCCAACGTCCACGCGATTTCGCCGCACGCTCGCAATCTGGTGGACTGGCAGCTTGCCGCCATTCGCGAGAGCAGGGGCGTCGTGGGCCTGAACTTCGCTACCGGCTTCCTGCGCGAAGACGGGCAGATGCGGGCCGATACCGGAATCGACATCATGGTCCGGCACATCGACGCGCTGGTGGAAGCTTTGGGTGAAGACGGGGTGGCCATCGGGTCGGACTTCGACGGGGCGCTGATCCCCGCCGAGATCGGCGACGTCACCGGGGTGCCGAAGCTGCTGCAGGCGCTGGTCGACAAGGGCTATGGCGAGGCGCTGGTGCGCAAGATCGCCATGGACAACTGGCTGTCGCTGATCGAGCGGACGATCGGCTGATCAGCCTTCGCACCGGGTTTCGCCACAGGCGCGCATGTTGGCGATGCGGGTGCGCAGTTCATCGAGGCCGATGGCGCCGGGGATGATCTCGTCACCGATGATGTAGGTCGGTGTGCCGGTGATGTTGAGCGCCTTGGCGATCTCGTAGGAGGTCTGGATGGTGCGGGCGACCTTTTCGGTGCCCATGTCCATCTCGAGCGCCACCTTGCTCAGGCCGAGTGCGGCGGCGGCATCCAGGGCCACGTCCTTGTTGACCTGCCCGCGGGCGGTGAACAGCGTTTCGTGGAAGGACCAGTAGTCCGCATCGGACTGGCCGACCAGCACGGCGACGCGGGCGGCGTCGATGGATTCGTTGGAGAGGATCGGGAATTCCTTGAGCACGACCTTGAGGTTGGGGTCCTCGGCGAGGAGCGTCGCGAGGTCGGGCAGGGCGCTGCGGCAGTAGCCGCAATTGTAGTCGAAGAACTCCACCAGCGTGACGTCGCCGTCCGGATTGCCGAGCACCACCTGGCCGGGATCGTTGAAGATCGCGTTCTGCATGGTGGCGATCGCCGAGCGCGACTTGGCCTGTTCTTCCTGGCGGATGGTGGTCTCGAGGGCGACCGACATGCGCTGCAGGATCTTCGGGTCGCTGAGGAGGTAGGATTCGATCAGCGGGTTGATCTGGTCGGCGCTGATGGAGGGCGGTGGCGTTGCGGCGGTTGCGAGGCGCTGTCCGTCGTAGTCGGCCAGCGCCTTGTCGATCAGCGCCTGTACCGCCGTCGGCTCCAGCGGCTGCGGGCGAGTCACCAGACTATATCCGAGCGCGCCAGCGAGAATGCCCACAAGGGCAACCAGAACAAGGGTGAGGCGCGACATGGGCAGGCTCCGAAGTGGTCTATGAACGTTCTAGCAGAGGTCGCCCGAACGTGGCAGACCCGGGTGAACACTGCGCCATCTTGCCCATCAACTCTGCTTGAGACCACCCTTGCCGCGGTGGCGGGGGCGGGGCATGAGAGAGCATGTCTTCTTCACCCGACGGGCTGATGCCCTTTCAAGCCATGGAAATCCTCAAGCGCGCCAATGCGCTCGAGGCCTCCGGCCGAACCATCTGCCACCTCGAGATCGGCGAGCCCGGCGCGCCTCCGGCGCCTCGGGTGCTCGAAGCGGTGGCGGGGGCGCTGCCGGCGGGGCAGGCCTATACGCAGGCCAAGGGCATGCTGGACCTGCGGCTGGGGCTGGCCGAGCACTATCGCGCCCAGCACGGCGTTGCGGTCGATCCCGAATCGATTCTGTGCACGATGGGGTCGTCGGCCGGGTTCATCATCGCCTTCCATGCGGCCTTCCGGCCCGGAGCGCGGATCGCCATCACCCGCCCGGGGTACCCCGCCTATGTGAACACGCTGATCGGGCTCGGCTTCGAGGTGGTGGAGATACCGGTCACGGCGGCCAATGGCTGGCAGTTGACCGGGGTGGACATTGCCGCGGCGCATGCCGCGGGCGGGTTCGAGGGGCTGCTGTTTGCAAGCCCTGCCAACCCCACGGGAGCAGCGGTGGATCGGGCGGGGCTGGCCGATATCGTCGCCACCTGCGAGCGGCTCGGCGTTACGTTCATCTCGGACGAAATCTACCACGGTCTCGATTATCGCGGTCCCTCCGTGAGCGCGCTCGAGATCACCGACCGGGCCATCGTGATCAACAGCTTCTCGAAATACTACTGCATGACGGGTTGGCGGATCGGCTGGATGGTGCTGCCACCGGCCTTCATCCGGCGCGCCGAGATCCTGCAGCAGAACCTGTTCATCTCGGCTCCCACCCTGAGCCAGACCGCAGCCACGGCCGCGCTCGGTGAGCGCGAGTATTCGGAGGAGCAGAAGGCGCGCTATGCCGCCAACCGGCTGCTGCTGACCGACGGGCTGCGCCAGATCGGATTCGACATCGATCACGCTGCGGAGGGGGCGTTCTACGCCTATGCAGGCATCTCCCGCTTTTCGAACGACTCGCTGGGGTTCTGCGAACACCTGCTCGACACCGCTAGCGTGGCAGCGACGCCAGGAGTCGATTTCGACCGCGTCGATGGCCACCAGTATGTGCGCTTCTCATATGCTGGACGCACCGAGACGATCGAGGCGGCCCTGGAGCGGCTGCAGCGCGCGCTCCGCTGAGGCGAGGGCTGGAGTTGACTTTCCGGTCCGCTGGCCTACCTTCAGAGGATGACTGATCCCCTGGCGACATTGCTGAACCACCTGCGGTCCCGCACCGCGGCAAGAACGCAGCCCTGAACCCGCGCCCCCATCCGGCGCCTGCCGGGTTCAGGGGACCGCATAGCCTCGGCGCCAGCCACCCCTCCAGAAAACTGTGCCGTGCCGCTTCCGCGGCCGAGGAATCGTCATGACCACAATCTCCCTTTCCGACTTCAGCCTCTCTCCCGAAATCATTGTCGCGAGCAGCGAGCATCGTTTGCTGCTGCGGCTGGCGATGGGCGGAACCGGCCACACAGCCGATGACGCCGACGACCTGCTTTACGAACTGGAGCGCGCAACCGTCGTGCCCGACCAGTTCCTGCCGTCTGATACTGTGCGGATGGGCTCGACGGTTTCGTTCCGGACCGCAGAGGGCGAGCACAAGGCGGTGGAACTGGTGCTTCCCATCGATGCCGACATTGCCGAGGGCAAGATTTCCGTGCTGACGCCGATCGGCACGGCGCTGCTCGGCTTGCGGACAGGGCAGTCCATCTCTTGGCGGACCCGCGATGGCCGCAAGCAGGCGCTGACCGTGCTGCAGGTCATGCCGCCACAGCAGAACGAGGAGCCAGAGCCGCCGACTGCGGCCTGACTGCAGCTTACCCCGAAACAAAAAGGGCCCGCCAATGGCGGGCCCTTTGCGTTGGATGATCGGACTAGCCGAGGCCAAGCCGACGCTGCCACCAGCCGACCTTCTTCTTCTTTTCCGGTTCGGCTTCGTTTGCGGAGGCGGCCGATGATGTCACCACCACACCCTCGGGAGGCAGTTCCTTGCGGGCGCGTGCAGGACGGTTGTCCTCTGCCACGGTGTCCTCGGCTTTGTCCGCCCGGGGCGCAGCCGGTGCGGCTTCGGCAGCAGGGGTCGCCTCTTCGGGCTGAGCCTCTGCGACGGATTCGACCGGCGCCTCGGCCGCTTCGGCCTTGGGCTTGCGAGTGCGGGGCTTGCGCTTGGGCTTTTCCTCTGCGGCAGGCTCGGCCGCGGCGGTGGCATCCACAGGAGTGGTCTCGACCGGGGTCGATTCCTCGGTTTCCACGACCTTGCGCCGACGCGGCCGCTTCGGCTTCTCCGTCACGGCAGGCTCAGCGGCAGCCTCTGCCGCCGACGTCTCTGTGTCCGGCTGGGGCTGATCGGGGGCCTCTGCGATCGCCTCGGTCGGGGCAGGGGTATCCCCCGCCAGGTCCTCGGCGACGTCGCTGGCTTCAGCCATGGTCAGTTCGCCATTGCCCCGCTCCTGGGAGTCCGACGCGCCGTTGCTCTCCAGCTCATCACGCCGGTTGCGGCGACCGCCACGCCGGCCACGGCGGCGACGCTTGCGGGTCTCACCTTCAGCCGTTGAGCCCGGCTCGCCCGTTGCGGCGGCTTCCTCGCTGTCCGATTCGGCGTCCTGGTCGTCGGACGCTTCGCCGTCCACCTGCGGCACTGGGGCAGCACTCTGCTGGCCCTCGCCACGCTCGCCATTGCCGCCACGACGGCGACGACGACGGCGACGACGGCCATTGCCTTCGCCTTCGCCGTTCGCTTCCGCCGCGTTGCGCTCTTCGACCTCTTCCTCTTCCGTCTCGACCGGCTCGTCCTCTTCGACGAGGTCCTCGATGACGGCGCTGTCGACCCGGACATGGGTAGCAATGCGCTGGTCGGCATAGGCCGGCGCGCGCGCTTCACCCTTTTCGATGAAGAACTGCTGGCCGGTCAGCTTGCCATCGGCCGTGATGGTGATGGACAGGTTGTTGCGGACTTCCAGCGCGCTCAGCGTCTCGCGCTTGAAGTTGAGGATGTAGAGCGCGACCTCGGTCGGCACGCGCACATTGATCGACTGTCCCTGCTTGCGCAGCACGTGATCTTCGATGTGGCGCATGATCATCAGCGCCAGCGACTCGGTGGAACGCACCAGACCGGTGCCATCGCAGATCGGGCACTTGTGGGTCGAGCTTTCCACGACGCCGAAGCGGATGCGCTGGCGGCTCATCTCCATCAGGCCGAAGTGCGAAATCCGGCCCACCTGGATGCGGGCGCGATCGTCCTTGAGACAATCCTTGAGCTTGCGCTCGACCGCACGGTTGGAGCGGTTCTCCATCATGTCGATGAAGTCGATGACGATCAGGCCGGCGAGATCGCGCAGCCGGAGCTGGCGCGCCACTTCATCGGCTGCTTCCAGATTGGTCTGGAGCGCGGTGTCCTCGATATTGTGCTCCTTGGTGGAGCGCCCCGAGTTCACGTCGATCGAAACCAGGGCTTCGGTCGGGTTGATGACGATGTAGCCGCCGGAGGGCAGGGTCACCACGGGCGAGAACATCTGATCGAGCTGGGACTCGATGTTGTACTTGGAGAACAGCGGCTGTTCTTCGGTGTACGGCTTCACGTTCTTGGCGTGGGACGGCATGATCATCTTCATGAAGTCTTTGGCCTCGCGATAGGCGTTGTCGCCCGCGACCAGAACTTCATCGATGTCCTTGTTGTAGAGGTCGCGGATCGTGCGCTTGATCAGCGATCCTTCCTCATAGACGAGGCAGGGAGCCTGGCTCTGCAGGGTCAGCGTGCGCACGCTTTCCCACAGGCGCATCAGGTATTCGAAGTCGCGCTTCACCTCGGCCTTGGTGCGCGAGGCACCCGCGGTGCGCAGGATCACGCCCATGCCCTGCGGCACCTCGAGATCAGAGGTGATCTCCTTGAGGCGCTTGCGGTCGGCGGCGTTGGTGATCTTGCGCGAGATGCCGCCGCCACGGGCGGTGTTCGGCATCAGCACCGAATAGCGGCCCGCGAGCGACAGATAGGTGGTGAGGGCGGCGCCCTTGTTGCCGCGCTCTTCCTTGACGACCTGCACCAGCATCACCTGCCGGCGCTTGATCACTTCCTGGATCTTGTAGTTGCGGCGGCTGGGCGACTGGCGGCGGCGCTCGGGAACTTCCTCGAGCGCGTCCGCACCGCCAATCGACTCGACCGGCTCGGCATTGGCCGGCGCCTGCTCGATATGGCTGTGCTCCTCGCCCTCGGAGGTCTCCGCGTCGCCTTCAGGGTCGGCAGAGGTGTCCTGGGCGGAAGCGGCGTCGTCGCCTTCGTCGCTATGGTCGTCCTCGTGCTCTTCCTCGCGCAGCAGGGCTTCGCGGTCGGCCACGGGGATCTGATAGTAGTCCGGATGGATTTCGCTGAAAGCCAGGAAACCATGGCGGTTGCCGCCATATTCCACGAAAGCCGCCTGGAGCGACGGCTCTACGCGGGTGACCTTGGCGAGATAGATGTTGCCCCGCAGCTGCCGGCGGGTGGCGGATTCGAAATCGAACTCCTCAAGCCGGTTACCCTGGGTGACGACAATCCGTGTTTCTTCCGGGTGGATGGCATCCACCAGCATTCTCTTGGTAGCCATAATGAACTCCGCGCGCTCGCGCACCGACCGTCGGGAGCCGGCGTGCCGGCCCTCCAGCGATGGCGCTATGCGAGGCGAATGGTTGTGAGAAACGGGCGCGCAGAAGCTCTGCCTTGAGCGCACCGATAGTATCGGTCATGGCCGGAACGTGGGGCAGGGGAGAGCGGCAATCGGGAAATTCGATCGCGTCGCGCTGTATCCGCCTGCGGGCCATATGACCTCTTCCTTTTGGGTTGCCGCCTGATCATCAGATGGCAACCGTCCGGCCGATAAGGGCCGAAATCCGTAGAGGCGCAGAAATCGCCGCTTTCAGGCCGGGTGCAGGCTGAGTGCCGCGCGTCCGGCTGCTCCCTTTAGAACCGTGCTGACGAGCAGCCAATATCGGTCCGAGCGGAGCTTACGCCTCACTCTAGCGTGTAGGAGGGTTGCAGGCGGATGGCAACAGGAAAGTCGTTTGTGGTCTTCCCGGTTAATTGTGACAGTCGTGTTTGCCCATCAGGCAAATCATCGCATAAGGACCGTATTCGCCGCAGAATCGCCCGACTCCTGCGGCCACTGCTGAAGTCTTTCTCCAAGGTCGGTTCCCGGTTTGCCCACGCTTCGTCATCTGCTGATCAGGCTTCTGGTAGTGCTTGGTTTTCTGCTGCCGGCCGCTGCCACCATGGCGCAGGACGCGGCGGCCGAAACGCTGCCGCCGTTGCCCAACGTCATCGACGTGCGGATCACTTCCACTCCCGAACGGGCACGGCTGGTCGTCGATCTAGCTGGCAGGACCGAGTTCGCCATGGTCAGCCTGTCGGAACCCAACCGCATCGCCATCGATGTGCGGGCCGCCACCTTCTCCGTGCCGACACCCGAGGGTGAGCCGGGTGGCGATGGCCTGGTCGAAAGCTATTCGGTGTCGCAATTCGCCCCCGATCGGGTGCGGACCACGCTGACCCTGGCGATGCCAGCACAGGTGCAGCAGGCCTATGTGCTCGACGCCTTCGAAAACCAGCCTGCGCGGCTGGTCGTGGACATCATCCCGGCAACCGCCGAGGAGTTCGCCGAGAACGTCGCCAAGGCGATCACCGCCCCCGGCGATGCGAACGGCCCGGCGCCGGCCGCGGCTGCGCCAACCCCTGCGGGCGGGTCGGAACTGCCGCTCGAGAGCCGGCCGCTGGTGGTGATCGATCCGGGCCATGGCGGCATCGACAGCGGCGCCGAGACGCCGGGCGGCGCGCGCGAAAAGGACATCGTGCTCGCCTTTTCGCTCAAGTTGCAGGAGATCCTGGTCTCTTCGGGCCGTTTCGATGTGGCCCTGACGCGCGAGGACGACACCTATCTCCGGCTGGAAGAGCGGGTGGCGCTGGCGCGCGCCAACAAGGCGGACCTGTTCATATCCATTCATGCGGACAGCTTTCAGCAGCCGGAGATCCGCGGCGCCAGCATCTACACAAGGGATGAAAACGCCACCGACGTTCTCGACAAGGTTCTGGCGGACAACGAGAACAAGTCGGACGTGATCGCCGGCTTCGCCATGCCGCAGATGGCGCCGCAGGTCGTCGATATCCTGCTCGACCTGATGCGGCGCGAGATGCGTCACCAATCCTATGTCGCAGCGCAGTCCATTGTTCATGCGCTTGAACCCAGCGTTGCGCTGCGGCGCTTCCCCGTCCGGCAAGCAGATTTCTTCGTCCTGCAAGCGCCCGACGTGCCCTCGGTGCTGGTCGAGCTCGGATTTCTGTCCAACGCCGACGATATGGCCAACCTGCTGAAGGGCGAGTGGCAGGACCGTACCGCAGACGCCATCGCGCGCGGCATCTCGACCTATTTCGACGGCCTCGCTCCCGAGGACAAGGAGTGAGGCAAGCGCGGGTGTGTCTTTCCGGCGCCACCATCAGGGCGGCCATCTGCTATGATTCGTGGTGCTGCTGCGTCGCCGGTGGCCCTTCGATTCTGCGGGAGACGCGTGCCTGATGTTTCGCCTGTTGGGCTGGCTGTTCGGCTTTGGCATGTTTGCGGCGCTGGCTGCCGTGGGCATTGCTGCGACCTATCTGGCCACGGTGGCGGCGCAGCTGCCGGACTACACCGTGCTCAAGGACTACCAGCCCCCCGTCACCACCCGGGTGCACGCCGCCGACGGTACCCTGCTTGGTGAGTTCGCGCGGGAGCGGCGCCTGTTCCAGCCGATCGAAACAGTGCCGCCGCTGCTGGTGCAGGCGTTTCTCTCCGCCGAGGACAAGGACTTCTACAATCACGGCGGCATCGCCTTCGACGGCGTGGTGCGCGCCCTGCGCGACAACGTCATGGCGCGCCTTGAGGGCAACAGCGCCATCCAGGGCGGGGGCTCCTCGATCACCCAGCAGGTGGCCAAGAACTTCCTGCTGACCTCGGAGCAGACCTGGGACCGCAAGATCCAGGAGGCCCTGCTGGCGATCCGCATCGAGTCCACCTTCTCCAAGGACCGGATTCTCGAGCTCTACCTCAACGAGATCTTCCTCGGTCTGAACTCGTACGGCGTCGCCGCTGCCGCGCTCAACTATTTCGACAAGGCGCTCTACGAACTGACCCTGGCCGAGGCGGCCTACCTTGCGGCGCTGCCGAAGGGGCCGAACAACTACCACCCCTTCCGCCGGACCGAGGCGGCCATCGAACGCCGCAACTGGGTCATCGACCGCATGGTCGAGAACGGCTACGCCACGCCGGAAGAAGCGGAAATTGCCAAGGCCGAGCCGCTCAACGTGCTGCCGCGGGCCGGCGGATCGCAGCTCTATTCGGCCGAGTACTTCACCGAGGAAGTACGCCGCGAACTGCTGAAGATGTATGGCGAGGACCAGCTTTATGGCGGCGGCCTCTCGGTGCGGACCACGCTCGAACCGCAGATGCAGGAATATGCCCGCAAGGCGCTGATGAACGGGCTGGTCGCCTACGACCACACCAAGGGCTTCCGCGGGCCAGTGGCCAGCGTCGAACTTGGCGAGGACTGGGGCGAGGCCGTCGCCGCCATCGAGCCGCTCAGCGATGTGCCGGAGTGGCAGCTCGCGGTGGTGCTGGAGATCGGCGGCAACGAGGCCCGCATCGGGCTGCGGCCGTCGCGCCAGGCCGGCGGCAGCATCGCGCCGGATCGGATCGAAGGCACCCTGTCGGGCCCGGAGATCAAGTGGGTGTCGCGCCCGCTGGGCGAGGTGCTGAAGGTCGGCGATGTCGTCTATGTGTCGCCGGTGGCGGGCAAATCGGGGATCTACACGCTCGAGCAGGTGCCCGAGATCGAGGGCGCGCTGGTGGCAATGGATCCGCGCACCGGGCGCGTGCTGGCAATGGTGGGCGGCTTTTCCTACGCCATGAGCGAGTTCAACCGCGCAACGCAGGCGTTGCGACAGCCGGGCTCGTCGTTCAAGCCGATCGTCTATGCGGCGGCGCTGGACAACGGCTACACGCCAGCCTCCGTGGTGCTGGACGCGCCGGTGGAGATCCGCAATCCGGATGGCTCGATCTGGCGCCCGGAGAACTACTCGCAGGAATTCTACGGACCGCAGACGCTGCGTCGCGGCATCGAGCGCAGCCGAAACGTGATGACCGTTCGCCTCGCCAAGGACATCGGCATGCCCCTGGTGGCGGAATACGCCAAGCTGTTCGGCGTCTACGATTCCATGCAGCCGGTGCTGGCGATGGCGCTTGGCGCCGGTGAGACCACCGACATGCGCATGACGGCGGCCTATGCCACCATCGCCAATGGCGGCCGCAAGATCGTGCCCACGCTGATCGACCGCATCCAGGACCGCTACGGCGACACCGTCTACCGGCACGATCAGCGGATCTGCCAGGGCTGCGAGGCCACCGGTTGGAACGGGCAGGCCGAGCCAACCATCATCGACAATCGCGAGCAGGTGCTCGACCCGATGACGGCCTACCAGATCACGGCAATGATGGAAGGCGTGGTTCAGCGTGGCACCGGCACAGCAGCCAAGGTGCTGAACCGCCCGGTGGCGGGCAAGACCGGCACCACAAACGACTACAAGGACGCCTGGTTCGTGGGCTTCACCCCCGAGCTCGTGGTCGGCGTCTATGTCGGCTACGACCAGCCGCGCTCGATGGGTAGCTCGGTCACCGGCGGTACCTTTGCGGTGCCAATCTTCACCGAATTCATGCAGAAGGCGCTGGCCGGCAAGCCGCCCACCCCCTTCAACGTGCCGTCCGGCATGACCACGGCGTGGATCAGCCCGGACACGGGGGTACAGGCGATGGAAGGCCAGAGCGGCATACTCGAGGCCTTCAAGCCCGGGACCGGCCCCAACCTGATGACGTCGGTCATCGGTGTCGACGTCAATGCGTGGGACGCCATCCAGCGCCAGCAGATGATGCAGCAGCAATACGGTGCCGGTTTCGTCGACCAGCCCTTCGGCGGTGGCGACGGCTTCGGCAATGGCGGCGGCGGGTTCACCGGCGGTTCAGACACCCGGACCTTCGATCCGAACACCGGCACCTGGCGCTAGCTCTGCTGCTGACGCAACTTGTCACGGCCCCGTGATGGGACTATAGAGCCGCCCCCGTTCATTCGGGCGCAAGGAGCTTCCCATGAACAAGGCCCTGGTCGTCATTCTTGCAGCAGTGACTCTGGACGCTGTCGGGATCGGACTGATCTTTCCGATCCTGCCATCCCTCCTGCGCGACGTGGGGCACACCACCGAAGTCGCCACCTTGCTGGGGCTGATGCTGGCGCTTTACTCGGCCTGCCAGTTTCTGTTTTCGCCCATCCTCGGGTGCTGAGCGATCGCTTCGGGCGGCGGCCAGTGCTGCTGGTGTCTTTGGCGGGTGCCGCGATCGACTACCTGATCATGGCCTTTGCCCCGGAGCTCTGGATGCTGGTGCTCGGGCGCGCCATCTCGGGCATCACCAGCGCCAACATGGCCGTGGCGACGGCCTATATCACCGACATCTCCTCGGAGGAGGAACGGGCCAAGCGCTTCGGCCTGTTCCACGCCATGTTCGGCATCGGCTTCATCATTGGCCCGGTCCTGGGCGGGTTGCTCGGAGACGTCTGGGTGCGGGCGCCGTTCATTGCTGCGGCGCTGCTGAATGCCGCCAACTTCGCACTGGCCCTGTTCGTGCTGCCAGAGTCGCGGCACGGCCAGCGCCAGGCGCGCTTCACCTGGGACACGCTGAACCCGTTCAAGCCCCTCAGATGGGCGCTCACCTTCTCTGCGCTGATCCCGCTGATGACGATCTTCGTGATCATGAATTTCGTCGGCACCGTGTACGGCACCATCTGGGCCCTGTTCAGCGAAGACAGCTTCGCCTGGAGCGGTTTCATGATCGGACTGTCGCTCGGCGCATTCGGCGTATTCCACGCCGGAGCCCAGGCGTTCCTCACCGGGCCGGCCGTTGCCCGGCTTGGAGAACGCTGGGCTCTCGTCGTCGGAATGGCGTGCGAACTGACTGCGCTGGTGATCCTTGGCGTTGCCACTCAGGGCTGGGTGCTGTTCGCGCTCGCCCCGCTGTTTGCGCTCGGTGGTATCGGCATGCCGGCGCTGCAATCCCTAACCACGACGCAGGTGGACGCTGATCGGCAGGGGCAACTGCAGGGGGTGCTGGCGAGTCTGGTGAGCCTCGCGGCCGTGTTCTGCCCGGTGTTCTTCAGCTTCGTCTATTTCGCCCTTCGCGGCTCGTGGCCGGGACTCATCTGGATCGTGGCGGCAGGGATCTACCTGCTCGCTCTGCCGCTGATCCTGGGGATTCGGCGCTCCGGGGCGACAAAAGAGCCCGCTTCGGCCTGAAAATCTGCCGGAAAGCCCCGGAAAACGGGAAAAAAGGTGAGGTCACGGGCTTGCCGGCCCTTGCTTTCCGGGCCATTAACGTCGGTGTACCGCACCGCCCCGCGGAAAGCCCGGTAATCCTTGCGTTTCGCGAAGAATCGACCAAGGTTGCCGGGTCTGGGGTTCGCCAGCGTGGCGGGCATTCACTGTGAGGAAACGCTATGAACAAGAACGATCTGGTGGGCGTGGTCGCCGAGAAAGCAACCATCACCAAGGCACAGGCCGCTGAAGCGGTTGACGCGGTGTTCGAGGCCATCACTGGCTCGCTGAAGAGCGGCGAAGAAGTGCGCCTCGTCGGCTTTGGCACCTTTGCCGTGTCGCAGCGGAAGGCCACGACCGGCCGCAATCCGGCCACCGGCGCCGAGATCCAGATTGCTGCCTCCAACCAGGCGAAGTTCAAGCCCGGCAAGGGCCTCAAGGACGCACTGAACGCCTAATTCAGCGCGCTCCCGACATGGCCCCGTGCGCTCAGCGCCGGGGCCATTTGTTTTGCGGTTGACGCAATGGGCCAGGGCCCGTAATCAAGCGCACCGTTCGGGACCACTGCGTCCCGCCGGGCGATTAGCTCAGTTGGTAGAGCGCCTCGCTTACACCGAGGATGTCGGCGGTTCGAGTCCGTCATCGCCCACCATTTCCCTCAGACGCGAGATCAGAAAACGGCTGTTAGCCGATGCACTGCTTTGGCTTTTCCACATCCAAAAGGCTGTTTCGAAGAATCTTCGACGAAAGCGGATTTGCTCGCTTGACTTGCCGGTGGGGCACCGGTACACGGACCCCACGTTGCAGGAACGCCTAGCGTTCCCCGCTGCGGGAGTAGCTCAGTTGGTTAGAGCGCCGGCCTGTCACGCCGGAGGTCGCGGGTTCGAGCCCCGTCTCTCGCGCCACGTTTCCCTTCAAATTCGTTGAAGATACGGCGCTGATGGCGACCGATACGCCATTGGCCCTCGCGCAGCCGGCGCGTTCCCACTTGTTCGCTTTGGGTCTGGTCTTCTCAGCTTCGCTCGGCCGTGGCAGCTCAGACGTCTGATAGGGCCGCTGGCGGCAGGCAGTCTAGCTAACACACGTAGTGTTCAGGCGATCGCCGTGAAGCGCAACTTCTGTCGTGCTCAGTCGCCTGACGCTACGCGCACCAGGTGAGCACGAAGCACAAGATGCCTTGGCCTTGATCTTGCTAAGGCATCCAATCAGTCAGGAAAGCAGCGGCCACAGCATCATATCAGGCGCCCCGGATGCCTGGCCTCCGCGCGGCCCTTTTGGGGCTGGACATTGCCGGGGGAGGCAGTCCCGCCTTTGTCGCTGGTAAAAGGTCGTCCGCTTCACACATGCAGCGGACGTTGGCTAGCTTGCCAAGCGCCTCAGCATAGCACCCACGGCCATGGGGTACCCCTCGGCGCCGAAGCCCGCCATGACCGAGGTGGCCACCATGGACACGTAGGAGCGGTGATAAATGGGCTCGCGGCGGTGGATGTTGGAGATGTGCAGCTCGATGATGGGACCCGGGAACTGCTTCAGGGCGTCGAGCAGGGCGAGGGAGGTGAAGGTGAACGCGGCCGGGTTGATGATGATGCCGCCGGCCCCTTCATCGATCGCCTCGTGCACGAGGTCGATCAGCCTCTCCTCGCTGTTGCTCTGGTGAAAGGCGACGGGCGTGAGCCCCGCTGCTTCACGGCACATGGCCTCGATCTCAGCGAGGGTGGTCGTGCCGTAGATCTCGGGTTCGCGCTTGCCGAGCCGGTTCAGGTTCGGGCCGTTCAGGACATAGATGGGGTTCATGGGGTCGCAACCGTGCTGACATAGCCGAACATCTTGGGCAGCCAGAGCACCGTTTCCGGTACGAAGGTGAAGATGCCCAGAGCGATGATGAGGCCGATGAGAAAGGGCATGACGTCGGCGATCAGCGCTCGCATGGGCGTGCCGGCGATCCGGGTCATAATGAAGAGCAACAGGCCATAGGGGGGCGTGATCAGCCCGAGCATGATGTTGACCACGACCACCACGCCAAAGTGCACGAGATCGATCCCCAGCGCCTGGGCGGTCGGGATCAGCACCGGCACGATGACCAGCAGGATGGTGGTGCCTTCGAGCACGCAGCCCAGCAGCAACAGCAGGACGTTGACCGCGATCAGGAAGGTCAGGGGATCGAGATCCCAGGCCACAAGCACACTGCTGATGGTGCGGGGGATGTTCTCGACCGTCACCACGTAGTTGAACACGAGGGCACCGGCGATCAGCATGCCGATCGAGGCAGTGGTCTTGGCGCTGGTCAGCACCGACCGGTAGAGGTCAGGCAATTTCACGGCCCGGTAGACGAGCACCGACACCAGCAGCGCGTAGAAGGCGGCAACCGCGGCAGCTTCAGTGGGCGTCGTTATGCCCCCATAGATGCCGTACATCAGCACCGCCGGCATCAGCAGCACGGGCAAGGCTTCCCAGGTCATCCGTGGGAGTTTGCGCAGCGGCACCGGCGGCTCGACAGGGAAGTTCCGCGTGCGGGCGGTAACAGCCACCTGCAGCATCATCACGCCGGACATCAGAAGCCCCGGGATCACGCCCGCGAGGAACAAAAAGCCGATCGAGGTATCCGCAACGAGGGCATAGAGGATCATCGGGATGGATGGGGGGATGATCGGGCCGACCACCGCGGTCGCTGCGGTGAGCGCTGCCGCATAGCTCGGCGTGTACTTGCCGTCCTTGGTCATCATGTACTGCATCATCTTGCCCGAGCCGGCGGCATCGGCGATGGCCGACCCGGACATCCCGGCGAAGACGATGGACTGCAGGATATTGACCTGTGCCAGGCCGCCGCGGAAACGCCCGACAATGGCATTGCACCAGTTGAGCAGACGCTCCGACATCGTGCCGGAGTTCATGATCTCGGCGGCGAGAATGAACAGCGGCACCGCCAGCATGATGTAGTTGGTGTACATGCCGTTGAGCAGTTGCTCAGCGGCGATGCCCATGTCCTGCCCGCGCATGAGCAGGTAGAGGATCGAGCCGGTGATCATGGCCACCCCCATCGGCAGGCCCATGAAGGCTATGAGCGTGATGAGGCCGAGCGAAAGAGCAAATGGGAGCGACACTGGCCTAGATTCCTGACTTGATCTTGGTGACGTCGATCTCCTGGCGCTCCGGTCCCCAGACCGCCTGGTAGGCCATCCAGAGCTGGCGGATGATGATCGCGATCGCGAAGATGCCGTAGATCGAGTAGAGCCAGTCGAAGCGGATCTTCAGGTAGGCGGTCTTTTCCACCTTCATGAAGCCGATGTAGTCGATCACCGCCGGCAGCGAGATGGCGAACAGCGACACGACGGCGACGGCGCAGAGGACCACCAGTATCCGGCGCGTCCGGTCACTGACCGCCGAGTAAATTAGGTCGAAGCGGATTTCCTCGTGATCCGGCACGACGAAGGCGGTGCCGAAGAGCACAAGCCAGAGCCACAGCATGACACTGATTTCATGGGTCCAGCCGATGGGCAGGTTCAGCACGTAGCGGAAGATGATCTGCAGGATGAAGACAATGAACATCGTGGCCAGCATCGCGGCCAGGAGGTTTTCCGCGCGGCGATGAAGCCAGCCGCCGACTTGCTGAAGCGAGGACATCTGCTTCTCCCTGAACGAAAGAGTGGGCGGCACCGCGTGCGGCGCCGCCCCAGGAGGAGACTACAGTGCGTTGATCCGGTCGATCGCGCCTTCAGGCCAGCTGTCAGCGAGGTCGGAGTCGAGGTACAGCTTCTGTGCGTTGGCACGGAAGGCATCCACGTCAGGAGCATAGATCTTGAGGCCGTCAGCCTCGAACTTGGCGAGAAGCGCCTCTTCCTGCTCAACGTGCTTGGCCTGGCTGAAGTCGATCGCCGCAGTTGCGGCGGCCTGCAGCGCCTCCTGGTCAGCCGGCTCCAGCTTGTCCCAGGCTTCCTGCGAGATCACCAGCAGATCGTAACCGACGAGATGGGAGGTGAGGACGATCTGCTCCATCACTTCGTAGAACTTCATGTTCTCGACGTTCGGCAGCGGGTTGTCCTGGCCGTCGATCGCGCCGGTCTGCAGACCGGTATACACCTCGGCGTAAGCCATAGGCGTGGGGTTGGCGCCGAGCGCGGTGCCGAGGAACTGCCAAGCGTCACCGCCGGGCATGCGGAGCTTCACACCGGCGAGGTCTTCGGGCGTCGTGATTTCCTTGTCGATACGCAGCCCGACCTGGCGCATGCCGAAATAGGTCGGGCCGAGGATACGAATCCCCAGCTGGTCTTCCGCCATCTTCTTGAACTCGGCGCCCACTTCGCTGTCGAAGAACTTGCGCAGGTGGTCTGCGTCCCGGAACAGGTAGCCCGAGGTCAGCACACTCCATTCAGGGATCTGGTTGGAGATGTCCTGGGGGGCGATATTGCCCATTTCGAGATTGCCGCGCTGCAGCGCCACAAGCTCGGTACCCTGCTTGAACAGGTTGCCGCCGTAGTACGGCTCGAGCGTTGCGAAATCGGCAATCTGTTCGCTGAACTGCTGCATCATCTCGGCGCGGATATCCTGCTCGGAGAACACGGCAGAGAAGCGCAGGACCGGCTGGTCCTGAGCCACCGCTGGAGTCATCACGGTGGCGGCCATCAGCGCCATGGCACCGAACAGCGTCACACGCCGGGTCATCTGAAGTATCATTGCAATCCTCCTCACTGAAGCGCCCTGAAGGCAGCTC
>JAEYXQ010000155.1 GCA_023431205.1 Pseudomonadota bacterium
CGAACTATCTTCAATCTACCGTGCGCGTCAGGGATGTCCGGCCCTTGGTCCTGGCAGAAGAATAGCGGCCCGTCGCAGAGGCTTGAGAGCGCGCGTAATCCAAGATTGAGTCGTGCGATGTTATCCTCTCCGATCGCATGCCGCGGGTCCGGCGCCAGGGGACGAGTATCGACTGCCATGACAAATATCGCGGCAGGAGCCGTTAATGCTTCGGGAACTTTGCCGAAAGGCCGGCTCCTCAGTCGCATCCAGAGGCCGGAACTCTGAAGCAGTTGACGCAGCGCGGTTGATCCGCTTCCGCCTTCAAGCTCTTCGAGCGCCGATTGGGTGTCATACTGGTGCCGCTCGCCTGATCCTTCTCCCTGAATGATGAGGCTCGTAAGGCGGCGCCCCGCACCAGTCTCAAGTTCCGAAAGGCGGCCAGAGATGGGTGCTGTGATGATGCGTTCGGGACGCCGGCGATCTCTCAGGAGCGGCTTGCCTTGAGCAACACGGCTGCCGACCTCCGCCAGCGGCTCCACCCTGAATTCCATCCACGGGGGCAGGCTCACTCCCGCTTCGGCCGTAATGACGGTTTCAGGTGTTCCTGGCAGAGGTTGGGGCGATGCCACTCGTACGAATAGGCCGCGTTCCATGAGTCCCAATATGGCATGTCCCTCCGTGGCTTGACTGAGACGACGATCGCCCTTCCGCTTGACAATCAAGGACTACCAGAGAACTCTTGATGCTTCCACCCGTGCTAGGAAGGCCGCCCGTGCAACTCAGATCGATTCTCCTGTGGAGCAGTATTCCGGCCCTATTCGTGGTTGCGTCGGCAATCGGACAAACGCCGGAGCGGGCCCCTAATATTGAAGAGATCACGCAGTGGGCTCGATCTGGCCACGCGAATATACATTCCGAGTCCTTCGCGCATTGGGACGATACTGGCGAAATACCGCCAGTATGCTCCACCTGTCACTCTGGAGCGGGATTTCGCTCATTGTACGGGTTCGATGGCAGCACTCCGGGACTGCCGAAGAGTCCTATACCCGTCGGCGGGGTGGTGGACTGCGACACCTGCCACAATCCAGGCCTTCCGAGCGTAACCGAGATCCGGCTCCCTTCCGGCACTCAGCATCCCGTCGTGGGTGCTGAAGCCGCATGCATGACTTGCCACCAGGGCCGAGCGTCGACCGCAACGATTGAACGTGCAGTGGCGGAAAGCCTTGAAGACGAGGTCAATCCAGAGCTGTCCTTCATCAACCCACACTACGCGGTAGCTGCAGCGAGCCTTCTAGGGGGTTCCGGCGCTTTGGGATACCAGTATCCGGGGAAGGACTACCAGCAGCGGTTCTTCCACGCCCGCCCGGTCTCTACCTGTGTGGGGTGCCACGAACCGCATAACCTGACCGTGGCGGAGGAGACGTGCACCACCTGCCATGAATCGGGCGATTCACGTGCAATCCGCATTTCCCGCCAGAGTTTCGACGGCAGCGGCAATCTTGAGCAGGGCATCTTCGCCGACATCGTCGCCAACAGGGAGCGACTGTTCGCTTTGCTGGCCGAGTACGCGCGCGAGATAGCTGGAACGGCGATGGTCTACGACGGAAATCGCCATCCCTACTTTTTTGCCGACCACAACGGCGACGGCTTGCCGGACCAGCGGGAAGGCTCCCCGGTCCCGTATGCAAGCTGGACGCCACGGTTGTTGAAAGCAGCCTACAACTGGAAATTTGTGGGATCGGATGCCGGGATTCACGTTCACAATCCGCACTACGCGCTGCAACTGCTCTTTGACTCCGGCGACGATATCTCGAACGCTCTGGGCCGAGACCTGACGGGTATGGCCCGATGATCGTTAGCTCCGGCGACTAGACAACAGGGACATCGATAACTGAAGGACTTGCACGCCGACCCGACGTTCCCAGCCAAGTATCTGCTGCTGGCCGGCATGGCTGCACCCCTGGTCTATGCTGCCACGGTGATTTTGGGCGGGGTGCTGACGCCCGACTACAGTCACGTCGACCAGGCGATCAGCGAATTGACAGCAACCGGCGCTTCACGGCGTCGCCAACTGGAACCGGGCTTCGTTGTCTACAACGTGCTCGTCGTCCTGTTCGCTGTCGGTCTGCTCTTCCACACGCGCCACTGGGGCCGCTTGTTTCGCTGGGGTAGCCTGACGGTCGGCCTGACAGGCGTGCTGGGTCTTGCTTCCACTCCCTTTCCGATGGACCCGATGGGCGAGACCGCAACAGCGGCAGGAATCCTGCATCTGGTGACTGCCGGATTCTTGTCCGTTGGCACCATGGCGGCGATGCTTTTTTTTGGAATGGGTTGGCGGAGTCGCCCAGATAGGCAAACTTGGTCCTTTTTGACCTTGGCGGCGTTGGCAGCCGTTTTCGTTTCCGGCTTGCTGGCTGCCATGGCAGCGGCGCAAGGCTGGCCCGCCATGGGGCTTTACGAGCGGATCACGATCGGCATTTTCTTGGTTTGGATGTTCTTGACCGCACTCCATCTGTGGCTTGAGCAGCTGGATTTGCGCCGGTGAAGGGCCGGTAAGACATGGATATCTTATCCGCTCTTGCGGGTGGCGACAGGAGATCCATTGGTCGCGTCAGTGCCGTTGTACCATTCGTGCTCGATCATCCGGAGCAGCTCCCGGTTCTGATAGACGGAATGGAGAGCGAGGACGAGGTGCTCCGGATGCGCTGCGCCGATGCTGCTGAGAAGATCTCGATCAGCAAACCTGATTGGTTCGTTCCACTCCGGTCGCGGCTTCTCCGGTCGGCGCGAACCAGCGTCCAGCAGGAACTGCGCTGGCACATTGCCCAAATGCTGCCGCGCATCGGCCTAGATGCTTCCCAACGAGATGTCGCGATTGCGGTCTTACTGGAATATCTCAGCGACAAGAGCCGCATCGTCACCACCTCGAGCATGTCGTCCCTCGTGAGCTTTGCCCAGGATGAGCCGCGTCTTCAGCAAAAGCTGGTTCCGATTCTGCAGGGCTTTCTGGCGCGTGGCAGCGCGGCGGAGCGCAGTCGCGCGAAAAAGCTCCTTAGGGACCTTGACGGTGCCCGAGATTAGCATTCGGCGAGGACTGGCGCGCTACTGCGCCTCTGCCCGTGCGGCCTCGTCTGCGGCTCAACAATGAGTCACCAGTGCAGGTTCGGTAAAGCAAGCCATAACCAGCTATTGCGCTGAGCGAGATCACTGCTATTGTTGAGTGAGTACTTACTCAAATAGGAGCCAACGTGCCCCCGCGCGAAAGCGTCGCTGCCGAGCGGAAGAACCGTATCGATGCTGCGGCCATCGAAGTAATCGCCGAGCGGGGCTTCGCGGCGGCGACAACGGCCGAGATTGCCGCCCGCGCCGAGGTGGCCGAAGGCACGATCTTCCGGCACTACCCCACCAAGAAGGCTCTGCTGATCGGAGTTCTCGGGCCGCTCGCGCGCAAGATCATCGCACCCATGGCGATTCGCTCCCTCCGGAGGGTGCTTGGCAGGGAGCACGCATCGCTTCAGGCGTTTCTGGAGGCCGTGTTCGATGACCGACAGAACCTGCTTCGGTCGGGACCGCGCATCCTCAAGGTGTTCCTCCAGGAGGCGTCGCTGCACCCCGAGGTGCGCGAGTTGGCCCTGACGGTCTTCGAAGAGAATATTGCTGAGCCGTTCCGTGAGGCGCTCGACGGCATGAAGACGCAAGGCTGGATCGACGCGCAGCTCGACACCGGCACGGTGCTGCGGCTCATCACGTCGACATTCGGCACGTACTTCGTCATGCGCGGGCTGCTGTTTCCCGACGGGGAATGGGACGACGGCAGGGAGCGGGCACAGATGGTCACGTTCCTCGCGAGGGGACTGGCTCCGGCAGGGTCGTCCACATGACATCTTTCGATATTCCAGCAACGGGTGTGGTGCTATTCCATTTCTGGCCATCGCTCTGCTCACAGAAGGTGCGGCTGGTGCTGGCCGAGAAGGGGGTGGAGTACGAGAGCCGCCTCGTTAACATCGGTCCGCCGATGGAGAACTACCAACCCGCCTATGTGCGCCTGAATCCCCGCGCGGTCATTCCCACGCTGGTAGTGAATGGCGAGATCATCACCGACTCGCTCCGGATCATGCATGAAATCGATCGGCGTTTTGCCGGGGCCGCTCTGCTGCCCGAGCCGGACGATCCGGCGCTGGCAATGGTCGAGCGCCTGCTGCGGCTCCAGAACGAGTTCGCCTTCCGCGAGCATGCCTACGGCACGCTCACAGGCTTTCTAAGACTGGCAACCCGCGTTTCCATGAAGTGGCGCATCCGCAAGCTGGAGAGGATGAAGCGCGCCGCCCCCGACCTGGGTGCCGCCTATGATCGCAAGATTGCCGACGTGGCCGGCTGGAACGTCACCATGCGCGACAGAGCCGAAGTCGATGAACTCGATCGGCGTGCAGAGGCCCTTCTCGATGAACTGGAGGAGGCGCTGACTTCAACCGAGTTCCTGGCGAGCGACCGATACTCGCTTGCCGATGCTGCATGGACCGTCATCGTCAGCCGGCTCCATATGCAGGGCAGACAGTTCTGGTGGGCAGACGGCCGTCGCCCCGGTGTCGAGGCCTGGTATGGGAGAATGCGGGAAAGGCCCAGCTACCGCGCGGCGACCATCTGGGACCGGCTGCAATTCGGGGTGATGGCGCCGATCATAGCAGGAGTGCTCCTTCCGCCACTGGTGCTCCTATTGGTGGTGGCCGCTGCGATAAGCACTGCTATCTGGTGGAGCACGACCTGAAGGTCAGAGAAGGTTGGACGGCAGTACCGTCCTCTCCGCCACTTCCGCCCTAGAGCTGCGGGAGCGCTGAAGAAGCCGGAAATCAAGGACTTTGAAACGCCTCTCTGGCAAAAAGAGGTTGTACAAAAGGGTCTTGGAAGCACCCGAAGACTGGGTCTACTACTTCCGCAAAGGCGTGCCGGAACACCTGCGTCCCCTTGCCGGGAAGTGGGAGGTCAAGAGCTCGCTGGGCACCAAGGTCGCATACGAGGCACGCGAGCTTCATTTTACCATCGCCGCTCAGGTGGACCTGAACTGGGCACCACTTCAATCGGCAGAGAGGCACCGCCGCCACCCGCACAGCTTGGTATCCTGTGGCGCTACAAGCTGCAGCTATTCCTCCATGACTCCTGATTCAAGCGGAATGCCGTGTTGCCGCAGCCATTCCACCACCTCCCGTCGCGCGGCTAGGCCGCGCTCGCTCAGGATTGCGGTGTTGTAGCCGAAGTAAAAGTCCTGGAACGTCTCGCCCGTTGTGGTTTGAGCGTGAGGTGAGGCTCCAGCCTCGAGCAGGATCAGGATAGCCCGGCCGTTGTTGGTGCGAGCCGCAGTGAACAGCGGTCTGTCGCCATTGGCCCATATGGCGTTCGGGTCCGCACCGGCCGCCAACAACATCTCCAGTTTTTCTAGCGGGTGGGATCTCGACAGCAGGGCATCATCCAGCGGGGTTGATTTGGTCCGGTCGCGCACATTTGGATCGGCGCGATGTGCGAGCATGATCTCGAGCAGCTTCGGGTTGTCCGCAAAGGCGGCGCGGTGGAGGGCAGTCTTGCCACTCGGGTCGATCCCGTGCGGATCCGCCCCGGCGGCCAGCAAAGCTTCGACGTCTGCCAGATCCTCCCTGAGGACCGCCTTCGGTAACTCGGCGTCGAGCCCTTCTTGCGTCGACGGAAGAGGCGCACTGGTGCCAGGCGCCGTAGGCAGCAGCTCGCTGACCATGCCTGCAACGACCAACAGGAGGATCACGGCGACCAGTGGCCTGAGACCTTTCATGAACCAGCCATCCTTGCTCTCCTCGACAGCACCATAATCGTACGCAGCTCGAGAATGAAAAACTGGGCAATGCGGTGTCAGTGCAGTTGCATGCCGCCATCATCAGAATGTCAGCGTACGGCAGTCCGTCTGGTTCAGCCCGAGCATGTCGGGCGTGACGCTCGGCGTGGGCGTGGGGCGGAAGGCGCTTGCGAGCTGTTCCGGGTCGCCGCTCTCGAGCGCCGCGACGCGAGCGGCGTACACTTCCGCCATGGCATCGATGTGCCGCAGGAACTCTCCCCATAGCGCTGCATCCGGCACGGCTGCGGCATCGATGGTCCCGAAGTCCTCAGCCGTTTGCTGCCACTCAGCGTGCAGCGCTTGCGCAGCGGTCAACAGGGGCGTGCGATCACCATCGATTTCGCCCCCGGCGACAATGGCCGGAATGATGATCCTGAAGTCCTCGACGTAAGTCGGGGCACGGCGGTCGACGGCCTCGGCGCAGATGCGTGCCGCAGCCTTGATGAACCCGGCCTGAGCGGAGGGAACGCCGGGGCTCCAGAAGACCAACTCGCAATCCCGGCCCAAGAAGCCCAGGGCGGCCAGGGCCTCCTCCAGGGCGCGCGTGTCGGTTCCTGCATTGCGCTTGAGCAGGTGAGGATCGAAGCGCCCCGAGGCGAGTGCCGCGATCCGCCGATCGAGCAGATCGATCTCCTGGGCGCCCGTGCCGAGAAACAGGTGCCACTCTGCGGCCAGTTCCGGCTCCTGCGCAGACCGGGCCGCCAGGGCTGCATGGGCGGCCGCCAGGTCCTCCCGCTGACGTCGAAGGGCATCTATGAGCGAAGGCCTTTCAGCCGCTTCGGGCAGGTTCCCGGACCGCACGGCAGCGCTGATGCTTGCTATTGCCGCGTTCCCGCCTTTCTCGAACACGGCATGGTCGCGTTGCTCGATCAGACCGCGGCACAGGGCGTTGGTGCTGCCCTCCCACTCCGATGCGGCCACGGCGGCGCTCCCGCCGGCAATATGGGCCGCTACGAGACAGACAGCGAGGGTAGTCCTGATCATGATAAGCCTGCAGATCCGGGAGGAATGGGGCCGCCTAACTTGGCTTGACCAAGACGGATTGGAGCCAGTCAAGCCGGCTTCGGGTGATTTCCAGCCAGCACTCGGCATGCACCACCGAAGTGAAGCTACCGTCGCCCCACAGCGTTGCTGCGGCGTCGCACGTCGACTGCCGATAGGCGCGCCAGTTGCGTTGCGCTGCAGTCAGGGCACTCGCCTGATCGGGAGTCAGTTGGGGACGATGCTGGTCCAGCAGGGCCTCAAGCGTGGTCTGGGTACGGTCAATGGCGTTGCCGATGCAATCGAGCATGGCGACCGTGACGCCGCCACTTTCGGCGATGCAAGCTCCTTTATCCGAGGGGTAGGCCTCCGTCGTGGCAAACAGAACCAGCATGGCAGCACAGGCAAGTGCTTTCATCGATGATGTCCTTTGCGGGCGAGTGTTCGACGCGGGTTGGTACATGGAGGACGAACGGGGCAGCACCGTTCTTGGTGCGGCCAGGGATTTCAGGTGCCCGACCCCGAGTCACCCTGTCGGCAAGCGCGATGGTCCGGCGGGTTCTTCATGCGCGGGCAATGATATGGGTTTGCATGCTGTCCACTTCCGTTATCATGCCGCCGGTGTGGACGAATTGTTCGGGTGACCAATGAGGCTACCTTGCTGAAGGAAGCGGCAGCCGATGGCCAGGATGTCGAGGCGTTGGTGGTCCGGGCGCAGCGGGGGGACCAGCAGGCGTTCAACCGGCTCCTAGCCTCGCAGTACCATTTCATCTTCCGCGTGGCCTTCCGTGTGCTGGGTCACAGGAGCGATGCCGAGGACGTCACGCAGACTGTGTGCTTGCGCCTTGCGACCAGCCTCTCCAGCTTCGATCGGCGGGCCAGCTTCACCAGTTGGCTCTACCGGGTCACCATGAACGTGGCGCGCGATTTCCTCCGAGCGCAGATGCGCCGCAAGAGGCTGGTGGACGGCGCTGCCGTCCTGGCCTCCGAGCATGTGGATGCCGGACAGGATGCGCAGCGGCCCGTAGAAGACATCTGGAGCGTCGTGCGCTCCCTCCCCGAAAAGCAGCGCGACGCCGTCATCCTCGTGCATGGGGAAGAACTCAGTCAGGAAGAAGCCGCCCGCATCATGTCTTGCAAGAAGGTCACGGTGGCGTGGCACCTGCACAATGCCCGCAAGGCACTGAGGGAGCTGCTATGAGCCGCCCCGTGTCACACGACCCGCTCCGCCGGCTGCCGCCCGATAGAATTCCGGAGCCATCGCCCAGCCGAATGCAGGAGACCATTGCGGCCGCCCAGCAGATTTTCGCCCGTCAGCCGGTGCAGATGCCCGGCGCGCAGAGGGCAGGCCAGCGCGTCTTCTTCGGGCGTACCTGGATGGAGGCGATCCTTGGGGCGGGACTGGTTTCCACAGCCTGCGTGCTGGCCTTCGTGCTGTCACCGGCCTTCATGGTGACGCCACCGGTGCTTGAGCGGGAGCCGGTGCAAACCGGACCGATCCGCACCGACATGATGGTTCCTCACAACGGATTGCGCCCGCCGCCCCTCGACGTTATCGCCGATCTCGAGCCCTACGAGGCCGGAGACCTCCGCCTCGGCGTGCGCAACCTGGACCAGCGCTATGCGCTCTATCATGTCGATGAGCAGGGGCTCGAACAGGAACTCGTCGAAGGGCGCAAGCATGGCACCGAAACGGTCAGCATATCCGATGCTGTCCTGACGCAATGGAATGGTCGGTCCGTCTTGGCGATCCGCTCCGGGGTCGGCGGTTTGCAGCGTTGGGATGCCTTCGTCGAGGTGCAGTTCGGATTTGAACTGTCGGCCGCACTCAGCCACCAGATCTGGGACGCGGCCGATGCGGCGGAGGTGGAACAGCGCCTCGCAGCGGCGTCTGGTGGCTAGATTCTAGCCGATCAGGCGATCGCGGTGTCCGTTCCGACGGCAGGTCCCAACGAACTCCGCCGCCGAGGCCGGTTCGTCGCGGAAGCGCGCGAATTCGTCCGGGCCGATGCGGAAATAGGCCTCGTATTCGGCGAGGTGGTGCAGCCCGTCCTGGGTGATGGGCGTCGACAGGTAATGCACCCCGGTGCGACTATCGACGCCCAGGCTGAACCGATGCTGCCGGCTGACGAAGAGGTCGGTAAAGCGGGTGGTCAATCGTCTCTCCCTGGGGCGTTGCCGGCCTATTCCTCTTCCCGGTCCCAATAGACCTGGCCGCGGATCAGCAGTTCCTCGGGCGCGCCCGGGTCGGCGCCGTCCCGCATGGCGAAGAAGTGCCGCTCCTCTCCGTCGGGTCCATCGACGATCATGGTGAAGTCCTCGAAGCGATAGGTCAGGCGCTGAGGCTCGTCATCGCCGGGGACCACGGTGATGAACGAGCCGGCGAAGTTGCCGGCGATGAAGCCCCCGCGGGTATAGGTGACGGTGCCATCGGCGCCGAAGACATATTCGCGGTCGCTGCGGGCGCCGCCGCTGCCCACGTGCAGGTAGTAGAAGGTGCCTTCCAGCCGCTGGTCAGGCATGGGTGCCAGGCGTTGTGCGCCCGACAGGTATATCTCCGCGCCCTCGTCGAGGCCGCCGGACTGCACCAGCGTGACCTTGCCCCACTGGTCGGACCAGGTGAACCAGCGCTCCGGCTCGCGTTGCCGCGACAGGTCCACGTTCAGGTCCGTGAAGGCGAAATCCCACTCGTGGCGATAGGCCGTGCCGTCCCGCAGCAGCACGTAGATGTCCTCCTGCCGGTCGATATAGCCATTGCCAAAGCCATCGATGCGGTTGGCGAAGTCGGCGGCGTAGAGCACGCGGTCGACCTGATTCATGGTGATGCCCGCATTGGGACCGGCGAAGGCCTCCGCGAACTCCAGCGGCCGGAGCATGAGCCCGGCGCGGTCGTCGACGGCAGGGGCGGCGTCGGTGACCTTGGCCTTGGAGACACGGCAGTCGCGGAGATTGATGACGCCGCCGACGCGCTGTTCCAGAACCCAGCTTGGCGAGCCCGCGACCACCACATCCGTGCCGAAGCTATCGGCGAACAGGTGCTTGTCCCGCTCCGTGGCGAAGTCGCCGCAGTTCACCTCCAGGCTTGACTGCCAGTCACCGCGCCACTCGCGCAGTTCATCCTCGGCGACGACGCGACCCTGCACACGCAGTTCCCCCCGGGCCTGCAGCCATGCCAGGAGATAGTCTTCGCGCGCTTCCTTGAGGTGGCGGTTGTTCTCGGCTCCCGCCTTGGTGCCGACGGCTTCCATTATCTCGAGCGACCGGGTCCACAGCGCGGCCAGCGGCATCACGCCGAGGTCTTCGGTGTCGAACGACCGAGCAGAGGCGCGGTCTACTTCGATGCCGAAATCCTCAGCCTCACGGACAAGGGTGTGGATGGCGCTGGCGAGGTCCAGCATGTCGTCTTCCAGCTCCTGCGCCAAGTTGTGGCAGGGTGAGGCATCGGACTCGATCGCGGCGACAACCTCCGCACGGGCGCTCGTCCAATAATTGTCGAGGTCGGCGCCAAGGCCGTCATAGGCGGTCACGGCGGCGGCCAGCAGCCGGTCATAGGATGCGAGATCAACTTCATGGGCCCAGCCGGCCATGAAGTCGCTTCGAGCCACCTTGCTGTCCGGGAAGCGTTCGTCGCAGACACCCACAATAGCCCGGGCCTTAGTGACAGCCGTCACCGTGTTCCCCATCAGTTCGGCATATTCCGCAGCCTCGTCCGCAAAGGTGGGCGGGGCGAGGAGCAGAATGGCGACGGTGGTGATGGTCCGTTGCACGAAAACTCTCCTCAGCGGTTTTCGAGTCCGTTCTCGGCGCGCTGCTTGGGGATGATCTCGCGCTGTTCCTCGATCTGGGCTCGCAGCCGTTCCAGACCCGCGCGAACCTCGGTCAGTGCCGTGGCGTGCTCGGTCTTAGAGGTGATGGTATTGGGATTGGCTGCGTCCCAGGCCAGCGCCCAATCGATGGCAGCGAGCCATTCGTCGACATTGCCGCCTATATATTCGTTTACCGGCCGACCGACCTGTTCCGTGAGGGCACCGAACAGGATCCGTTCGTCCTCATTGTCCTCGGCCTGGATCAGGAAGCGGTAGCGAATCTGGCCGGCATACATCCAGCCCGCTGCCGCCTGGCCCTCGCCCTCGGCCAGAAGGCGCGCTGCCAGCACGTAGAAGGCGGCAGGGTGCAACTCCGTCGCCTGCGCTTGCAGCTCGGGTATGCTCATGTCCTCGAGGGGGGGCTGGGCGTGGGCAGGCGCCGTGGTGAGCAGCGCCAACGCGACCAGAACAGAGCTCAGCAGTGTTTTCATGGGGTTCGCCCTATCAGGCCTGGATGACCATAGGACGCCGCCCGGCTTCGCATTGTTGGGCGCGCGGGCGAAAAGATATCATGGCGGCTTCCCCCAAGACCGGGCGGAGCGGGGCCGTCTTACCTGCATCGGAACCAGCAGGGACTTCTGCCATGAAACATCAGCTCCGCGCCTTCATTGCGGCAGTATGCTGCCTCACGACTACCTGGGCGGCCGTGGCGGACGGGGAGGCCGGCGGCTTCACCGAGCTGCAGGTCGGCCGCACACAGATTCTTTGTTACCAGGAACCGTGTCCATGGAACGGGATTTGGCGCGCCAACCGGCCCGCCGCTCCGCATGCACTGCTGTGGAGCGGCAATGTGCCTCCGCCCATGCGCGGATCGGAAGAGGATCGCCTGTACCTGCGTGAGAACTACGGCGAGCACTGCACGCTGATAAAGGGCGGCTTCCAGGATGGAGTGCTCGAGGTGACCGGGATCCTTGGCCGTTGCTAGTTTGCTCACAACTGGCGTGTTCACTCCGCGGCCACGGCGCCGAAAGGGGCGGCGCCGGAGGGGTCTTGGAAACAGGGCGTGCTGAAATAGCCGACGATGTAGCGGTGGGGATTGCGCTCGAAGCCGGAGTCGAGGCTGTGGCTCTCTCCGCTTGCTGGATCGAAGGCCGCAATGTTTACGCCGCCATTGTCCAGCACGCGATCCCGGAAGACATCCCAGTTCCGCTCCCGCCAGTCGTCGGCCACCGCCGCGAGCACGCGACCCGCATCGTCGTTTTCTGCGGCCAAGCGGGCTCCGACCCAGACGGCATAGATGTCGTCACGCAGTTCGCCGCGAGCGCCCTCGCAGCGATTGATGCGAACCTCGAAGCGCTCACGCGTGGCCGGCAGGCCGGTGATGAAGGCTTCGATCTTCTCAGCGAAAGCGGCGGCTGCCCGGCCGCTGTCCCGCCGTTCGGCGTCCGCCTGGGCAGTAGTTGCGGTTGCGGGCAAGAAAAGAGCAATGCAGAGGCCGGTGAGCCGGGCTCGAATGCCGGAGCGATGGCTGTGAGATGCTGCTGTCATGGTGGTCCAGTCCCTTCCTCGCTGCAGTCCAGCGTGGTTTGTTGCTCAATAGGACGATGGGGCAGGGAAGACGTTTGGCCGCCGCCACGCAAATATGTTGACGTTGGGCCAATCCTGAGCTTCGGCCGTCGTCAAATAGACAAGAAACACCGGTGGAGCAGTTGCGATGCGGAGAACGGCATTGACCCTGGGGATCGTTGCAGCAGCCGGGCTCGCCGGCGCCGGATTCTATGGCTTCGTTTGGGGCGAGGAGCCCCTCGCCAGGGGCGAACTGGTGGAAGCGCTGCTCCAGGAAGCCGACGAGAGCAAGCTGACCGAGGTCTTTGCCCGCTTCGTGCCGGTCGAGGCCGGTTTTGACCGGCAGGCCGCCGTGCTGATCGCCAACGGCTTCCGTTGCGGCATCCGCCCGGCGAATGTGGAGGGCAGCAGCTACTTGACCTGCGACCGCCCCATCGAGGGCACCGGCTATTGCCGCGGGTTTCAATTCTACAGCTACCGGACCGACGCCGGCGGGATCATCGATGTCCTCGGATCCGCCTTCGACGGCGAGCGCCACCGGAACATACTCGGCCGATGCGAGAACTTCCGCCAGAGCTTCTTCGCCCTGGCGGATGATCCCGGTGATCTGGAGCTGGCCGCCGAACCCTAGCGGATCAGCTCCAGATAGCCGTCGCGCAGGATGGTCAACATGTCGATCTGCTGGTGGATGTCGTCCACCAACTCGCCCATGGAGTAGTTCGTCATCCGTTCGGAACAATCCTCCGGCGTGGGGGCGGGCCTGCGCATCTCTTCGGCGGTGCCGAGGATCGCTGCCTGCTCATTCTGAGGCAGGACGGCAAACAGTTCCCGCAGTTCGCCATAGTTCACCCGGTAGTGACCCTCGTGGCAGACATCGGCGTAGTCCATGTGCTGGTGCGCCTTGTCGAGAGTGAAGCTCGCACGGTTCCTGAGGTCGCGGCTCACCTCGTGCAACGCGCCGCGTTCGACAATGTTCGCGACAAGGTTGCGGTTGGCCTCGCTGAGGCCGGAATAGGTCAGCGGCGGCAGATCGGAATCGGGATTGAGCCACTCGGCCGGTCGCACAAGGTCAAAGGCCGCCGCCAGCTGCAGCAGGCAGACCAGCACGGCAAGGCCCGCGACAGTCTTGCTCACCAGCGCCCCGAGGTCCCGTGACAGCAAGGTCCGCACGGCCAGACCCAAGCCGACAAGCGCCAGAATAGCACCGATGAAGTTGAACTGCTCATCCCGGACCACCGCTCCGTTGATGGTGACGGTGTGCGAACTGCCGACAAACAGGAAGAAGGGCACGACCCCGAGGGCGAGCGCGATGACCGGGGTCTTGAGGCCGGAAAGAGGCGAGGCCGGAGTCATGGAGCAACACTCACCGCGGGAAAGGACAGGTTCGCCAGTGCGTCGGTCGACTCGCTGCGCATGGCACCGAGGCCGGTCATGAAGCTGGTGGCTCCATCCTCGCCGTAGCCACGACGGCTGATGCCGACAAGAACGACCCCTTCGCCATCCCCGAGCGCCTGATAGCGATAGGCATTCCATTCCACGATCACCGGATCGGCCTCGAGATCGCTGACCAGGAAATCGAGTATGACCTCTCCCGTAGCGTCGTCTCGCATCAGGTCGTAGTTGAGCACCGGGTCGACGCCCTTGCGCGCTTCGAGGGACTGGATCTGCGATGCTGCTGCATCCATGGGGGTGAGAGCGCCGACAACCGCCTCAACCAGGATCATGTCCTGATAGGTCTCGACCTGCTGGCCCGCCGGCACATACTCCTGCTTGATGTAGTTTTCGGACGGTTGCGACGTCCAGGCCAGGGCGTAGTCCTCGCCCTGGAAGGAGATCGGGCCCGGCACACCGAGCAGGTCCGACTGCGCGGCGCTGGGCATCAGCGTCAGGACGGCAATGGCCGCAGCCCCGGTAATTGTCTGGATCGGTCGCAAGATAGCCTCCAAGCTGGTTTTCGTGGATAGGACGCGATCCAGCACTACAGTGTTGGCCAGGCCCAAGTTTTTCTTTTCCAGGAGGACCAATAGCGCGGGCCGCCGTAGCGTCTGACCATGAACGCTTCCAAGGAGATGAAGCCATGTCCGCATTGCGTTCCGAGGCCTTGCCAGCCATCCGGCTGCCGCGTTGGGAGAAACTGGCGCGGCTGGCCGCGGGATCAGTGTTGTTGAGCGCGGCCTTGGTCGGCGCGTCCGCCGCCGACAGCTTGCCCCAAGGAATGGACGGTATTGTCGTGGTCGAGCTGACGCGGCTGCCGCCGCCTCCGCGGCCGGTCGAGGCAGGTTCCTGCGACCATCTGTGGGTGGAGCCCGGTACCGCCGGCGGAGCCGAGGTGAAGGCGCTCGGCTGGGCTGTCACTGGCGAGGTGTCGCTGGGTGGGTTTGACGTGGTGAGCTTCGTTGGCGGGTTCGAGCCTGGTACCAGCGGCTCATGCCGGTCGAGCGATGGCAATGTGGCACTTTTCGAGGGCGACCAGTTGCGCTGGCTGGTTTATGGCGAAAAGGACGCGAGCGGACGCATCGGGAGCATCCAGCCATTCGAGGACAGGGCTATCCGAGTCTGGGGCGGCGACTTTCTCCCGCAGCCGGTTGCCGACCTCCATGTCGATGCAAGCGGCGCGGTATTCCTGGCGGCGCTGGCCGATGAGGAGCAGTTTTGCGATGGACAGGCTACGGTGCCCAACATCTACGGCATGCCGATCGCGGCAGCGCGCGAGGAACTGACTTCGGCCGGCTGGGGGCCTCTTTTGGGCATCCTTCCGGGCGAGACCGCAGACTCGCGCGCCGAGGCGCTGAAGGCGGCGGGCATCTACGAAGTGCAGTCGTGCTCGCCAACAGGCTTCGGCTTTTGCAGCTTCCGCTATAGCGGCCAGTTTGCCGAACTGTCGGTGGTCACGGTGGGGGAAGGGGCGCCGTCGCCAACTCCGGATGTCGCCCGCTACGACGTCTCTTGCGCCATTCCGGGGGTGGAGTAGCAAACGGGAGTGAGGGCCGCTACTCTGGGCAACGCCCCCAAACCTCGGTCTCGATCGCAGTTCGGATGACCATGACATCCGCTCCAGGGACCCAGATCTCCTGACCGCCCTCGAGCACAGTGCTGAACGTGCGTCGTCGACGGCCACCATGCTCTGCAATGCGTTCGGAGGCAGCAGCTCCCGGCCTCGACAGCAACGCCAAGGCGCCAGCGGCAAGGGACAGCGGGTTCAGCATCGATTTCTCCTTGGATATGCCAAGCGGACGGGTGCTCTCAGGCCCAGAAGGGCTCGAGCACCATCAGGACGTAGCTCATGGTGCCGACAAAGGCTGCGACGCACAGCCAGATGAGGGAATGGAACAGGCTCACCAATGGCCATTTTAGCCAGGCGCTCAGCACCTGCAGCGTGGCGAGGGCGAGGTAGGCGGCCGGATAGAGGATGAGCCCATAGAAGCCGAAACTGAAGACATCTTCGTCGGGCGTGCCGGCGAAGGCCGACGCGCCCATGATCCAGATCAGCAGCAACGGCATCGAGGCCATAGCGGCCAGCAGCGGCGGCACGGCGAGGAGGAACTGGACCAATTTGGAATGGCCAGGTCGGTCGGCGGCCGGAGCAGCTCCCCCGAATCGCGGAAATCGCGTTTCCGCTGTCACGACGATTTGCCGATCTGCACGACGGTGAAGTCGCGGCGCAGATAAGCGTCGAACATGGCCTGGAAGATGGGATTGCGGAGCCCGGCGTCACTGCTGCCCGCCACCTTGAGAGTGGCGGCGCAAAGGCCGCCCGCCGCCTCGACGCTTGCAGTTTCCATGTCGCCCTGCGCCTGGTTCGGCATGGTATCGCTCCAGCGTTCCGCCATCTGTTCGGCAGCGCGCTCTGCGGTGGCGCAGTCGGCATAGGTCAGGGACATCAGAACGGCCGGCTGTTCGCCCTGCGCATCGGCAATGAAGCCGCCCAAATAGGCGGGTATGCCCTGCGTTCCGGCCTCCAGCTCGGCTTCGAGCTTCTCGCGCATCACGTCGAGGTCGAGGCCAATGATGAGTTCGATGTCGAGGTCGGTCGCGCCGAGGCCGAAGACCGGCGTGATCAGCATGGCCTGGACGAGCAGATCGTCGCCGAGTGCCGCCTCGAGCCCGCCCAGCGCTGCAGTGACAACTGCGCTTCCCGCCATACTTGGCCGTTCCTCAAGCAGCACTCCGAATGGCGCCGGTACCGTCGCCTGGATGACAGCATTGCCCTTCGCCGCGACGAAGGTGGCGGCCCCCACCCGGCTGCGCCATGGATCGGCCGGATCCATCTTCGTGGGGTCCATGGCCAACGGCTCGCCATTGCCGATCACGCCCTCCGGCGAGACGGCATCGAACTCGGCGGCGTCGAGGTCCGAGATCAGGGACGCCGCAGCGTCCTCGTTCTCAAGGCCCCAGATGGTGATGGTCTTGGGGGCATCACCGAAGCCGGCGAGATAGCGGAGGTCCCCGACCTCAACAAAGGACTTCTCGTTCCATGCCTCGGGGCCCCGCACTTGCAGCGCATTGTAAGGCTGCAGCATGCCGCCGATCATCGCCCGGGTCAGCACCGTCGCGTTGAGCCCTTCGGCCCCCGCCAGCGCATGGAGCGCAGCCACGTCCACGAAGTTGAACTGGATCGCCGCCGGGTTGCTCAGAACCGTTTCCGGCAGTTTCTCCAGCGAATCCAGAAGCGGCTCTATGCCCTGAGCATGGGCGGGAACGCTGGCCATCAACAGCATGGCAGTAGCGGCAACGAGGCGCATGGGTTCACTCTCCTTTTCAGTGATCGTTGCATGTGAGACGCGTGATCTGGGGTTACTATTGGTTGAGGGTCGTCCATATGGCCGTAGACTTGGCGCTGAGCCCGTCCACCATCCGGCGCATGTGTCCTTCCACGAGCCGTGGCCATGGGGCAGAACGCCAAGCCTTAGCGCAGCACGCCGTCGTGAGTGCCCATCAGCGCGTCGATCAACCGGTGCGGCACGGTCAGCTCCCACCAAAGGGCATCTGCATCTTCCGCCATATCGGTGAGCGGCTTGATGAGGCTGGTCGAGGCGAAAACGAGATGGGGGATAGGCAAGCGCAGGCTGAACCAGCCATGTTCGAAGCGCGCGGTCAGATACGTCTGCGGATGCTGTGCAGCCAGCGCCAGCATGACGCGCCGAAAGTCCCGCGTCAGCAATGTGCCCACCGAGGCATTCTGGCTGGCGATGGTGTCGAAGACCGCATCGAAATCCGGATCGACCTCAAGTCTTCTCTCCGCGCTGCCCGTCGTCTGCCGAAGCAGGTCGTCCACCTGGGCGGCAAAGCCTGACCGCGGCACCAACTGCACGTTTCCAGAAAATGAGCGTGGAACTGCGATCTCTACCTGCATGAAAGGGGTGATCCGCTGTCCGGATGTGCGCCGGCGCCAGATCGTGGACTCGGTGAGGCGATAGTCGACTTCGCGATGGCGGCCGCGGCTCTGCCAAGCGATGACACGCATACCTTTGTCGCTGAACAGGTGGGCGAGCCACTTCTCGGTCTCGACAGCGCCCCAGCCGCTGGCGAAGTCGACTTGCCCCCAGCGCTTGCCGATGGCTGGAGCCAGCACGGCAATGGCAAGATCGCGCCACAGCCGTTGGGACAGCCGCCACACCCCCCAGGCTCCGAGCGCCGCAGCCACTGGTGTGAAAAGAAACGCCTCCAGCCGTACAAGCAGGACAAAGAAGGTAGCGCCCACCAGATTGAGGCTGGCAGACAGGACCTGTATTCGAAGGGGCTCCGCTGCGCGCAGCATGCGTCGATCTTGTTGCGCGCCAACCCACTCGCCAGCGTTCCGTCTACCTGCCTGGTCATCCGAACGGGATCTTCAGTTCTGAGTGTGGCGGCAACATCAGCTACCCTGCTCCACGTCGGCCAACACGACCCGCAGCCACTCCAGCCGCTCGCGGGTCAGTTCCAGCCACATTCTGAGTGTACCACCGACACCGGGTTACTACCCCCAGTGCCTGGTCCTCGGCGCATCAGCGTGCGGGCCATGAGGCGGACGCGCTCGTTGTTATCCTCGACCAGAGGGCGATAGCCTTGAATATTTCTTCGTGCCCCTCTTGATCGACAAAGAAGGAAAGTCCGTAAAGAGCTTGGTATCCGGGATGATCCATCGCCGGCGGGGAGACAAGGACCGCCGCCAGGCGCTGCTGTGGTTGACGGAGACCGGAAGGAAGGTGCTCGCCGCCGCTCCGGACGGCGTTCATGCCCAGTTTCTCGCGCAGTTCTCTGCCCCTAAGGACTGGGAGCAGCAGATGCTGGTTGCTGCGCTAGAGCGGTTGGCCGACATGCTCGATAACAACCAGGAGCATGCTGCGGCCGTCTTCGACATGTGGTGCAACTCTGGAGCGAAGAGCGCTGACAGCTTGATGTTCGCGGCATAGCCCGCCGCGAACGCCGGAGCGTGTTTGGTCAGGCGGCGACCGGACGCTTGGGCATGCCGGGCTGATCCCAATTGCGCCGGCGCCACTGCAGAGCCACGACGATGCCGATCAGCAGGAGGGCGGGCAGGTAGACCAGTTCCTGTGGGGGCCGCTGAGTGTTGGGCACCAGCACGCGGGTGATCGTTTGCCCGGCTTCGAGCCCCAGGCGCTCGGCCTGGCTGCGGAAGCGGACGTTGACCAACTGCGTCTGGCCGGCAAAGCTCGTCACCTGGATGCCGGCATCGGCCAGCCGCTCCACACCGTCACCGTCGCCGCCCAGGGGCAGCCTGACCACGCGAGTATAGTCATTGCCGCCAAGGTCGATCCCGGCGACTTCCACGCGCAGGAAGGTGCCCGGTGCAGCCTCGTCGGCGATCTGCACGATGTTCTCGGCCGGTGCGTCGCTCATCGCCGGCACGATGCGGTCCATGAACATGCCTGGCAGGAACAGCAGCGCACAGGCCAGCAGCAGCGCGGCACTCTCGTAGATGCGGCTTCGCGTGATGAAGATCTGCTGGGTGACGGAGACAAAAACCAGCATGCCGATCAACGCACTCGTCACCACCAGGACGAGTTCCACCCAGTTGTCGACCCCGATCAGCAGCAGTTGGTGATTGAAGATGAAGACTAGGGGCAGGATAGCGGTTCGCATCTCATAGGCGAAGGCCTGCACGCCGGTCTTGACCGGATCGGCCCGTGAAATCGCCGAGGCAGCGAACGACGCCAAGCCCACAGGCGGCGTCACATCCGCCATCAAGCCGAAATAGAAGACGTAGAGGTGCACTGCGACCAGGGCGACGGCGACGTCGTTGAGGGTCGCGACGTCGACGATGACGGGCGCGATCAAGGTCGCCACCACCACGTAGTTCGCAGTGGTCGGCATGCCGAGCCCGAGCACGATGCAGATCGCGGCAGTCATCAGCAGCATGATGATGAGATTGCCGCCCGAAAGGGTGATGACGATCTCGGTCAGCGCCAGCCCGATGCCGG
Source organism: Pseudomonadota bacterium (assembly GCA_023431205.1). Classification (GTDB taxonomy): domain Bacteria; phylum Pseudomonadota; class Alphaproteobacteria; order Rhizobiales; family Devosiaceae; genus Devosia. The sequence continues at coordinate 19,614 of JAEYXQ010000155.1, forward strand.
TGAGCGCCACGGTGCCGACCACGATGCCGGCGGCCGCTGTCGCGATGGCAATGCCGATCATGTTGCGCGAGCCGGTCACTAAACCGTCGAGCAGATCGCCGAAGCCGGCGCGGAACTCGGAAAGTATCTGCCGGCTGCCCCGGAAGAAGGCGACAAGGGGGCGTTGCGTGACCACGAGGAACATCAGCGCACAGGTGCCGTAGAAGGCCGATAGCCCGGGGGACAGCTCTTCCACCATCAGGCACCAGACGAGGATGAAGACCGGCATCAGATAGTGAACGCCGGCCGGCGCGACTGCAAGCGTGTCGGGCAGCTTCACCTCGGTGGCGTTGGGATCGTCCACTTCGAGATCGGGATAGCGGGAGCGGAAGGCGACGGAGCCGACATAAATCGCCAGCGCCCCGATGCCGACGGCCCAGCTTGCCGCCGAACCGAACAGGGTGCGCGTCCAGCCCAGGCCGTAATAGACCAGCCCGCAGAAGAGCACGAAGGCAGCGGCGGTCATGCCGAACAGCGCCAGGCTCATCAGCCGGGACCGGCTGCGCTCGCGCGGTAGGCCTTTGAGGTTGGCCTTCCGTGCTTCGATGTCGACCAGGTAGAACAGAGAGATATAGGTGAGGAGCGCCGGAATGATCGCGTGCCGCACCACCTCGGAATAGGAAATGCCGACATACTCCGCGATCAGAAAGGCTGCGGCGCCCATCACCGGCGGCATCAGTTGGCCGTTGACTGAGGCCGATACCTCAATGGCGCCGGCCTTCACCGGGTCATAGCCCACCCGCTTCATCAGGGGGATGGTGAAGGTGCCGGTGGTCACAACATTGGCCACCGAGGAGCCGGAAATGAGACCAGTCGCGCCCGAGCCGAGCACCGCGGCCTTTGCCGGGCCGCCGCGCAGGTGACCGAGCAGCGCGAAGGCCACCTTGATGAAGTAGTTGCCGGCGCCCGCCTTTTCGAGCAGCGACCCGAACAGCACGAACAGGAACACGAAGGCGGTCGACACGCCGAGCGCAACGCCGAAGACGCCCTCACTGGTTAGCCAGTATTGGGTTGCCATGCGGCTGATCGAAGCGCCGCGATGGGCGAACAGGTCCGGCATGTAGGGGCCGAAATAGGCATAGGCGAGGAACAGCAGGCAGACGATGGGCAGGGCGATGCCGATAGAGCGGCGCGCCGCCTCGAGCAGCAGCACGAAGCCCAGTATGCCGACGACCAGATCAGTCGTGGTGGGCAGGCCGGGCCGAGCGGACAATTCACTCTGGAACACGAAGAGGTAGGCAGAGCAGCCCGCTGCGATCAGCCCGATGATCCAGTCCAGCCAGGGCACGTAGTCGCGCGGTGACTTGCGGGTGGCTGGAAAGGCCGCAAAGACCAGGAAGATGGCGAAGGCCAGGTGGATGGCCCGCGCCTCGGTGGCGTTGAACACCCCAATCCGCAACTGGAAGGGCAGGGGGGAGGCGTACCAGAGCTGGAACAGCGCCCACAGCAAAGGAACCACGAACAGCACGGTCCGGGCGGCGCGGCTGTGCGGCTGCCGGCCACCAGTATCGGCTTCGGCGACCAGCCGCTCGAGTTCTGCCCGAGCTTGTACCTCCAGCTCGACCGAAGCCGGGCCGACAACGCCATCGTCTTTGCTCATCACCAACTCGCTGCAGCAGGGAAGGCGGCGGCCTGGAGGCCGCCGTCCGAGATTTACTCGATCCAGCCGCGTTCGCGGTAGTAGCGCTCGGCGCCGGGGTGCAGCGGAGCCGACAGGCCGTCGACGACCATGTTCTCCTCGCTGAGGTTGGCGAGGGCCGGGTGCAGGCTCTTGAACGTGTCGAAATTCTCGAACACCGAGCTCACCAGCGCGTAAACAGCATCATCCGGAGTGCTGGTGGACGCAGCGAGAGCAGCGAGGACGCCGAAAGTTTCGACGTCTTCTTCGTTGTTGGAGTAGGTGCCGCCGGGAATGGTGGCCTCGGCATAGTAGGGGTTGTCCTCGATGAGCTTGTCGATCGCTTCACCGGTGATCGGCACCAGTTGCGCTTCGCAGGTGGTGGTGGGGTCGGCGATGTTCGCCGAGGGGTGACCCACGCCATAGATGAAGGCGTCAATCTGATTGTCGCAGAGCGCCGGGCCGTGCTCGTCTGGACGGAGCTCGGAAGCAAGGCTCAGATCGGAGCGAGACATGCCCATGGCCTCGAGGATGATATCCATCGATGTCTGCGTGCCGGAACCCGGTGCGCCGATATTGACGCGCTTGCCAGCGAGATCGGCAAATTCCTCGATGCCGGAATCGGCGCGGGCGACAAGAGTGAACGGCTCCGGATGGAGCGAGAACACGGCGCGCATGTCGCCCCACGGACCTGCATCGGCGAAGTCCTGTTCGCCCTCGACGGCGTAGTACATCACGTCCGACTGGGTGACGCCGAAATCAAGCTCCCCCTGCTTGATGGCGTTCAGGTTGTAGACGGAAGCTGCGGTGGATTCTACCGAACAGCGGAAGCCGTGCTCGTCGCGCGTCTGGTTCATCAGGCGGCAGATGGCGCCGCCGGCGGCGTAGTAGACGCCGGTGACGCCGCCCGTTCCAATGGTGATGAATTGCTGCTGCGCCTGTGCAGCTCCCGTGCCGGCGAGGAGCGTAGCGGTGGCCAGGGTGAGTAGCGTGCGTTTCATGGATTCGCTTCCGTCTTCTTGCAGTCGTCCGGAAGTGGCCGACTTTCGTAGCTGAGGCCTAAGCCGCAACCGAGAAAGCGGCATTAAGGCAAGCTTTACACCGGGGGGCAAGCATCAGATTGGCAGAATGCCATTTCTGTCTCATAAGCTGTCACGCGAAAATATGCTCCAAGAGCGCTCAACATGAAGATCATCGTCATCGGTGCCGGCATCGTCGGCCTGGCCACGGCATGGCGGCTGTCCAAGGCTGGCCACGACATCACTGTCGTCGACAGCGCGGCGTCGGCCGGGGCGGGGACAAGCTTCGCCAACGGGGCTCAGCTCAGCTACTCCTACGTGGCTCCGCTGGCCGATCCCTCCGTCTGGGGGCAGTTGCCGAAGCTGCTGACCGATCCGGATTCGCCGGTGCAATTCCGGCCCGGCGCCGACTTCTTCCAGTATCGCTGGCTGCTGCGTTTCATGGCTGCCTGCACGCAAAGGCAGGCCCACGCCACCATGGACCGGCTGGGCACCATTGCCGAGTTGAGCAAGCGGATCCTGCACGACAGCAAAGAACTCCGCACCGCCGATTTCTGCTGGACCAGAACAGGCAAACTGGTCGTCTACAGTAGCCAGAAGAGCTTCGAGGCGGCACGGCGCCATGCCGAGTACCAGGCGCAGGGCGGCGTCGACAAACGGACCGTCGGCCGCGAAGAGTGCCTCATGATCGAGCCTGCCCTGGCTTCGATTGGCCACCGTATCGTCGGGGGACTGTACTCCCCGGGCGACGAGGCCGGCGACGCGCTCCTGCTGTGCCGGGAATTCGAACGGCTGCTGACCGAGGCCGAAAGGCCTGCGGGCTTTCTCTATGGCACCACGGTTACCAGGCTTGTGCGCGAAAGAGGCGTGTTGCGTGGCCTCGAAACCAGCCGCGGCCATATGGAGGCAGATCTCTATGTCCTGGCCGCCGGCGTTCAGTCGCGCGCGCTCGGTCGCACGGCCGGGCTCGACCTGCCCATCTACCCCATCAAGGGCTACAGCCTCTCGGTCCCGGTGGCCAAGCCCGCTGCAGCACCAACGGTGAGCATCACCGATGCCATGCGAAAGGTGGTGCTGGCTCGCCTGGGTGACACGCTGCGCATAGCTGGCGCGGCAGACCTCGTGGGCGACAATCTCTCGATCGACACCCGCCGCATTGGCAAGCTGCTGGGCGACGCCCGCGCCGATTTCCCCGACGCAGCCGACTGGTCCAACCCGGTCCTGTGGTCCGGCCTACGTCCGGCGACCCCGACAGGTCATCCGTTGATTGGCGAAAGCGGTGTCGAGCGCCTGCTGCTGAACGTCGGACACGGCGCGCTTGGATTTACCCTGGCGCTGGGGTCCGCGGAAATGCTGGCACGCGATATGCTGCGGGCGATCTAGTGCATCGACACGATCTCAGGTGGCTACCGGCGTCGGCGGAGTCGTGGTTGCGCAGTCGGCAAGGGCAAGCGCTGCAAGGCACCGAGCATCACCTCTCGGCGGGCCGCACCATCCTCGGAGGACGGAAAGCGTAGGTGCGGTTTCCCTCGCGACCGCGTATTGCGGCTGGCCGGCGGCAGCCATGAAGCCAACGGCGACGGCATCACCGCGGACGAAGGCTGGCAGGGAACGGCCTGATCGGGGTGGTTGCTGTGGAACCCTCTGACAGAGCGGTCCATCAACAATCATGGCCGGACGCTTGGCTCCCTGCACCTTAAGGGATCTGCTGAGCGGACTACTTGCCTACCCCAGGCAAAGATAGACCTTGCCCATCCGTGGTTGCTTGAACCGGTGATCCGTGCATTGTTCAACAATAAGACGCAGCGAACATGCGTTGACTTACGTGCGTCAAAAGGGAGTGAGACGTGACCACACTGAAGAATTTTGCCGCGGCCTTCGCCATATCCGCATCCCTTCTGGCGATGCCAGGCGCAGCCTTCGCTGCTGAATACAACTGGACCTTCCAGACTTCGGAAACGGCTGGAGAGCCCGGCTTCATCAACAAGACGAAGTGGGCGGAGCACGTCGGTGAACTCTCCGGCGGGCGCATCGAGATCGAGATCCTGCCGATCGGCTCCGTGGTTCCGCATACTGACACCCTCGATGCCGTGGGTGCGGGGATCCTTCAGGGGCACCTGACCGATCCGAGCTATTTCTCCGGCAAGGACCCGGCCTTTGCCATGATGGGCAATCTGGTCGGCGCCTGGAGCGACCCTTTTGAACTGATCGGCTTCATGCAGTCCGGCGGAGGCCATGAGCTGTATGCAGAACTAGTCGAGCCGTACGGCGTGCACTTCATCGGTGCTGCGGCAACCGAACCGGAAGCCTTTGTCGCCGCCGTTCCGATTCGTACTGTGGAAGACCTCACGGGTGTGAAGTTGCGCGCCCCGGAAGGCATGGTGTTCGAAATTTTCTCTAAGGCCGGTGCAGCGCCAGTTGCTCTGCCGGGTTCCGAAATCTTCTCCGCTCTCGACAAGGGCGTGGTGGAAGCCGCCGACAACACTGTGTTCGCCACGAACCAGGCCCTCGGCATGAACGATATAGCCAATTACCCGCTCTATCCCGGTTTCCACTCCCTGCCGCTTATCGACATCTCCATCAACAAGGAGATCTGGGATGGGCTGCCGGAGGACCTGAAAGCTGTCCTTGACGCGTCAGTCGACCAGTTCATTTTCGATCACGTCTACTCTGTGCGTAAGCTCGATGCGGAGGCAGTAGCCAAGGCTCGTGCGAATCCCGATATCGAGATCATCAACTGGTCGGGGGATGAACGCGCCAAGTTCCGCCGCATCGCGCAGCAGGAGTGGGAAAACTGGGCCGGGCGCAGTGAAATGACGCAGCGCTACTACGATGCTGTCGTCGCTTATCTCGAAGGTCGCAATCTGCTCTAAGCAATTCGACACAATCACGCCCGACCTCCAGGCCGGGCGTGGCACCACGACTCTTGGAGCAGCGATGACTGAAGACCCCGATCTGGTGGTGCCTGTCGATGAGGCGCACAGCGAAATCCGCACGGGCCTTGACCGAGTGGTCGCGTTCTCAAGCCGCATACTGGCTTGGGCGATCTTTGTCGCTTTCGTCATATCCGTGATCGAGATTGGCGCCCGCTATCTGTTCAACAGCCCCACATACTGGGCGCACGAAACCACCACTTTTCTGATCGCGGCAATATTTCTGGTGGGCGGCCCAATCGCACTGGCGCGGGACAAACACATCCGGGTTCGGATGATCTATGACGCCGTGTCGCCGCAGAAGCGACGCTGGCTCGACATCCTGAATTCCACCATTGCCCTCGTGTTCTTTGCCGGGCTCGCCTATGCCGGTTGGATCATGACGTCCAAGGCAGTCCTCGCCCCGTCCGGTGAAATCCGGCTGGAGGGAACTGGCACCGCCTGGAACCCGCCAACACCCGCCCTACTCAAGATGCTGGTGCTCTTCTGCGTGGCTCTGATGTTTGTGCAGACGCTGCTTCATCTCATCGACGCCATCCGCCGTCGGCCGGCGCGCCAAGTCCGGGACAACTGAAATGGATCTTTCCGCACTTGGTATTGAGCTCGGCTCCTATGTTCTGGTTGCCAGCATCTTCCTCCTGCTGGTGACCGGACAACCGCTGGCGTGGGTTACCGGCGTAGTCGCCCTGATCTTTACGTTCGGCTGGTTCGGCGGCACGGCACTTCCGCTCGTCACATCCCGCATTTTCGGCTTCATCACCGAGTATTCGCTCGTTGCCATCCCGATGTTTATCCTCATGGCGGCGCTGCTGGACCGATCCGGCATAGCCAAGGACCTGTTCAACGGCATGCGCATCCTCGCAGGACGCGTGCCGGGTGGCGTGGCGGTGCAGACTCTGATTGTTGCCATTCTGCTCGCGGCTATGTCGGGGGTGATCGGTGGTGAGATCGTTCTGTTGGGCATTCTCGCCCTGCCGCAGATGTTGCGCCTTGGGTACGACCGCAACCTTTCGATCGGGGTCGTTGTTGCGGGCGGCTCCTTGGGGACAATGATGCCGCCTTCGATCGTGCTGATCATTTACGGCTTGATCGCCAGCGTCTCCATCGCCGACCTGTTTGTCGCTGCGATCACGCCGGCACTGCTGCTTTTTGGCTTCTATGTCGCGTACGTGCTGTTCATATGCCTGCGCAACCCGCAGAAGGGGCCGCCCATGTCCCGCGAGGAGGTGGCCAAAGAAAGCCTCGGCAGCGCACTTCGTTCGCTGGCAGCACCACTGTTCATCGTCTTGGTTGTGCTTGGTTCGATCTATGGCGGCATCGCTTCGATCACCGAAGCAGCAGCCCTCGGTGTGCTGGCGGTACTGCTGGTTGCACTGCTGCGCCGCGAGCTGAACTTCAGAATGCTTCAGGACAGCCTCACGCACACATTGGAGACCTGCGGCATGATCATCTGGATCGGCATCGCCGCTGCGGTGCTGGTCGGGGTCTACAATCTCATGGGCGGTAACCGCTTCGTATCCGCCGCCATCCTGAGCCTTGATGCTCCTCCCGTCGTCATCATCATGGTCATGATGCTGATCCTGCTGGTTCTGGGCATGTTCCTTGACTGGATCGGCATCGCGCTTTTGACGCTGCCCATCTTCGTGCCGATCGTGATTCAGCTTGGCTATGACCCGATCTGGTTCGGCATTCTCTTTGCGGTCAACATGCAGGTGTCCTACCTCACCCCGCCGTTCGGCCCCGCAGCGTTCTACCTAAAGAGCGTGACTCCGAAAGAAATAACGCTGCAGCACATCTACACGGCCCTCCTGCCCTTTATAGCCCTGCAGCTTCTCGCGCTTGTCATCATCCTGTTCTTCCCGCCCATAGCAACCTGGGCAGTGTAGTAGGAGTCGGGATCAAGAACGTTCGCCGTGGCAGCTCCGCGCGATTTTGGCCGGAAGCAGACCGGTCTGCTTTCGGACCCCCTGAACCATGCTACTGCGTTGCCTTAAGCCGCGACCGGAGCAGGGCACCCAAGGCTGCCGGCGGTAAGGCGTCCATGGTGGCGGCTTCTAGGAGTGCGCCGGTGGCGTCAGAACAGTCGCGGCGTCGTGGTCGGAGGAGACGTAGAGAAACGCCAGTTGGGCCTCGAACCGCTCGAGCACGTCGTCGATGAGTTGCTGCCGTGTCAGTCCCATCAGATCATAGCCGCCCGAGCCCGTCTGGGTGAACACCTCCAGCCGATAGTAGACGTCGGTTTCGCGGGCCATGCGTCCGCTGAACATGGGTATGGGAGTCTCCACGAGAGCAACCCTGTACTGGAACGATCGGTAGCCCTCCATTTCGATGCGCAGCATCGGTTCTTCCTGCCCGTCAGCACCCGTCACCGTCTGCAGGTCGACCGAATAGCCCTGCTTGTCGAACTCCTTGGCAACGTCGGCAAGCACCGGCCGGACGACGGAGTTCAGGAATCTCTGTGCCTGGCGCCGCGAGGGAAATGCGCGCAGCTGTTTAAGCCGCTGCTTCCAGGTGCGTTCCGGCATGTGACCGCCAATGGGTGCGACCGACCGTTTAAGCAGAACCTTGCCCTCGCGTTCGGCGCGCTCCATCTGCAGCACCTTGTAGAACGGCGCCATGACCGGATAGGCAATGATCGTCACCGGAAGGGCGAAGATCAGCGTGGCATATTCCACGGTGGTGACGCCGCCCGCCAGCAACATCGCGACGGTCAGCAAGGCTGTGATCAGCGCCCAGAAGATGCGCAGCCATTTGGGGCCATCCTGGGTCGGGTCCGGCATCGAGGCAGAGAAGTTCGCCATCACCATCGCGCCGGAATTGGCGCTGGTGAGGTAAAACAGCATCCCGGAAAACGTTGCGAGGCCAATGAGGAACATGGCGCCCGGGAACAACTCGAGCAAGGCATACCAGCCGCGCTCCGGGCTGGCGATCGCCAGCTCCGCAAAGCTGTGTTGCCCTGCAGCACTTCGAAAAGCGCCGAGTTGCCGAACAGGGAGACAATGAAGAAGTCGCACATAACCGGGGCGGTGATCGCTCCAATCACGAACTCTCGCAGGGTCCGCCCACGCGAGATACGGGCGAGAAACACACCAACAAACGGTCCCCATGCGAGCCAGAACGCCCAGAAGAACAGCGTCCATCCGCCCATCCATTCCGCACCATCGGGCTATATGCGAAGGTCCGCAAGGTGCGTTCGGGAAGGGTGAAGACAAAGCGCCCGATGTTCTCGACCAGCGCGTTGAGCAGAAAAGCGGTCTGGCCGGTCATGAGAATGTAGACCATCATCACCGCAGCGCTCCACAGATTGAGCTCCGAGATCAGGCGAATGCCCCGATCAACCCCCGACGTGGTCGCCGCCACGGTCAGCGCGACCGCCAAGGCAACCAAGGCGATCTGGAGGGCAAGGCTATGTTCGACGCCAAAGATCAGCGAACAGCCAACACTCAGCAGGACGACGCCGATGCCCATGGATGTGGCACACCGAACACGGTGCCCACAAGGGCGATGATGCTGATGCCGTCGCCCAGCCGGCCACGTACCCGCTTGCCCAACCGCGGATAAAGCGCAGCGCGGATCGACAGCGGCATGCCCCAGCGATAGGCGAAATAACCCATGGCCATGCCGAGCAGTGCATACATGGCCCAGCCGGCAATGCCGTAGTGGAACATCGTCCAGACCACCGCGTCCTGCAATGCTGCAGCCGAGCGGCCGTCGCCAGAGGGGGGATAGATGTAGTGCACCACTGGGCCGGTGACCGAGTAGAACAGCATGCCGATACCGACACCTGCTGCAAACAACATGGCGACCCAGGTTATCAGCTTGTATTGCGGACGAGAATGATCAGGGCCAAGCCGCACATTGCCTTCCTTGGAGAAGGCAACCCAAAGCACGAAGCAGATCACCGACGTGACGGTGAGCACGTAGTACCAGCCCAGATTGATCGCGATCCAACCCACCGCCGCCCTCATGGTGATGCGAGCGGCATCGGGCAGCAGGATGACCCAGGTCGAAAACGCCAAGATGAGGGCTGACGAGACCAGCAGGACAAGCCAGTTTATGCGCGCAGGACCGTGCTCAAGCAGTTCCTGATGACCTTTGGTGAGGTCACCTCGTGACACCGGAATGTCGTCGCTCCCCCGTCCGTCGCGAGAGGCACTTCCTCCGAAGCGACTCCGCTCGAAGGGGGTTTTGGATGGTGATTGCTTCGCCGCTTCGGTCTTGCCAGGAACGCCATCGGAGTGCTCGTCGTCTTAGGGAACCGGCATGGGGAGCTCCTGAGTGCAATGACGGTCATATTGGATCGGCTCCGCCATCCAGGTGGCACCATGTGTGCGCGGGCTTCTTCTTTGCACTTGAAAGAGTTAGGTTAGGTGCAGGTCCGTGTTCCTCGATGAAGATTCCGCGAGTTAACGCCTAGAGCGGTCCGTCCGTTACCGACCCCCACGCTGCACAACCCGCCCTATCCTAGACTTCCGACCTGCAGCAAGGCGCCCTCATTTAGCCCGTTCCGGCTGCGATTTCGATTTTCCCGAAAGCGGTCGGTGCGCTCTGGTCATGCCAACGTGGAGAACGGGGTGGAAGCGGACTGGCAGCTCTTGAGGAGCAACGAGCGCTTCGCGCCAGAAGAATGCGGCCCCGTGGGGCCGCATCGCTTTTCAGGTCCGGAAGGTGCCTAGATATACTGGCATGTGGGGCGCTGCATGATGCAGGCGGTGATGTACTGGATATCCAGCCCCGACTGTTCCAGCATGACCTTTGTCGCATCGTCCTCCACCGACAACGCCCAATGCGGGCCTTCAGCGGGCGGGGTGAGGATGAAGACCAGCGGCGGCTCATCCTTGTTGCCGGTGTGAACATGCATCAGCTGCTGCTGCCACAGCATGAAGCCGCTCGAGGCGAAGGTAATCGGCGCATTCATCCCACTCGACTGGCATACGAAATCCCGCATCGATACCGAGCCGCCGCCAGCAACGGCCAGCGTGCTGTCCAGCAGTTCCTTCGGGCCACCAGAGGCGGTCAGGGCGCGGTCGCATTGCAGGGATTTTTCAAGGCTGGAGAGCTTGCCGATCTCTTCGGCACAGACGGGTTGGATGCTTGAATAGAGTTCATAGGAGAGGTTGGAGCGCAGGTCATCGCAGAGGGCGCGCGCAGCCTCGGCCGCTTCGCTTTCCGGCGCAGCTGCCGCGAAAGCCTGTCTGACCTGGACAATGGAGGCCTGGGCCTGGCGCTGGACGACCTCGCGCATAGCGGTGTCGCACGTCTGCCGAGCGAGACTGCGCTGCTCGTAGGAGAGATTGCTCACGCTACCCAGTTGCTCGCAATATTGCACCACTGCCGGCTGGACATTGATGTCCGCTTGCAGCTCCTGCGCAGCGGCCGTGGTGATGGCGGCGAGGCTGGCTTCGAACAGTTCAGCCCGCCGCGGCTCCAGGGCAGTGCCAAAAAAGCGATCGCGATAGTCATGGCGGTTGCGCGACTGGAGAACGGCGTCGTCCGGACGAAGATTGTCGGTGCTGACCAGGGTATCAAGGGAAACGGGCAGAGCCATCAGGCGCGCCTGCTCGGCAACAAGCGCGGCAACTTCTTCCTGCCGCTGCTGGAAATCCGGCCATTTGCCGGTCAGCTCCCGGGCATAGTCCTGGGAAATTCCCTCGCAGGACCGCATCATGGCCAAGACACTGTCGGCCATCTCACGGGTCCAATAGTCCGTCGGCACCCGGGCTGCCACTTCGACCTTCTTGAAGGAGTAGCCATTGTTGCGGGCAAGGATAGACTGGAAGGCGGAGCAGGTCTCGGCGGCGCCGGCAAACAGCGTTTCTGCGACCGGCGCGCCGGACACGGCCAAACGGTCAGCGGCCTGGCGCAGGACGGCATAGGCGAAATCGTGCGCGTCATAGCCAACATCATAGGCCAGCCCGCCCGAGAGAGCACCCGAGACCTTGTGCGCGAAGCTCTGGCGCTCGGCATCGGTCGACAGCGGCAGGCTTGCCAGATCGGAAATCAGCTGGGAGCGATAGTTTTCCCAGAAGCTCTTTTCCAAAGTTTGGTATTTGCGCGCATAGGACTGCTGGTCGAGCTCGGGCAGGGCTTGAACGAAAGGCGCAGACCGGGTCAGTTCCCCTACCTGAACGGCTACGGCATCGTCCGGCGCTGGCGTATCCATCAACGCGAAGATCGCGTCGAAACGCTCCTGACCGCTGGTGGCGCGCTGCATTATGAAGGGCGCGCAATCGGTGGAGGGGGAGGCGTGGTTCGCCCAGGTCGCCTGCATCCGTTCGCTATTGCCATTGAGCTGCAGATACAGATTGCCATTTGCATCGTAGAGACCGGGTCCCTCCCGGCCCCGCTGTTCGACCAACTCGATCCAGCGCGTGGTGCGTGAGCCGTGCTCCTGGTAGTAGACGGTCGCCGCGACGTGACCCGCCGAAGGGGAGATCACCCATTCGGTGGCATAGGCACCGTAGCGGCAGGTAAAATCACCCACGTAGTGGCGGGTGCCGTTGTCTTGGGCGATGGCCGGTGCGGTGACCAACAGGGCTGCGCTAGCAGCAAGAAGAAGCGACTTCATGGCAATATCCATAAGCGTCCGCTGGGCGCCGTTTGTCGGCTCGGGCGGGAGATTGGTGGAAGTGGATCGACTGGGCGCGGCTCAGTCGAATGTAGTGTGAAATTGCAGGACGGCGTTTCCGCTTTCGGCGCTGTAGTCCACGACCCTGCACCCCTTGGAAACCCTTACGGGCGCCGGGCCACGCAGGGTCAGCACCTGGGTGAAGCCCTCATAGCTGGCGGTGACCCGATAGGGCGCCGGATCACACCCCTGGCGGAACGTGTGCGCCACGCCCTCGAAAGTCTCACCCGGCGTCCAGGGTCGCCCACGGAACAGAACCGTGCCATCGGCGATGATGTCGCGGAGACCCTGGCGCACCTGGGCATAGGTGATGGTGCCGGCGGCGGGCGAAACCGCCATAACCGATCCATTGTGATCCATGTAGATGACATCCGGCATGGGCGCGATGCTCTCTGAAACCGCGGATGGAATGCCATGCCCGGCCGGCGCGGCGGTCAGGGCCGGTGCGGTTGTCTCAGATGCCGGTATTTCAGCCACCAAGGCCGCCGCTGAGGGGTGGGCTCCCCAGATCAATTCATTGAGGACGACCGGCTCTGGACCGCAAAGGCTCAGTGTTCGCAGGTCGCTGGCAATGGTGATTTGTTCCGGTTCGCGGCAGGCCTCGCCGCCGCCGATGATCCTATCCTGCCGGTCGAGAATTTTAAGGCCGCAGGTTTGGCCACACATGACCGGACCCGCCCATATGGCAAGCGAAACCGGACCATCGGGATGGTCGATATCGGCCAGCAGAACCTGATGCGTCCCATCTTCCGAAGGCGCCGGGATGCCATCGGCCTCAGGAAATATCGCTTGCGCGCGGACGCTTGAGGACTCGATGGCATACCACTCGATGTTCCGGAAATCCTGTGCAAGGGACGCGCCGGAAAGCACCGAGAACGCGGCCACCACCGTTATGTGCCGGAGAACGGACGTCATTCTCAAATGAAATGTTCGAGCGCGCATCAAGCGCCTCCATTGGAAAGATCGGGAACTGCCGCTCGCCGGAGCCGGGGCCTGCGAAGCAAGCCCCGCCAATGCCCCGCTTGCAGGACCTGCGTTTCAAGGCAGCAAGGTACCGTCGTGAAGGATCTGTTCGTTGCGGTCGGGCGCTGGACCGGCAGCACCGGTGCCCTGCCCGATCACTTGCGATTCAAGGTTGCACAGGCCCACATGAGAGCGGCGGAGGCCGCCATGAGGTAGAGGCCCAACGAGGGAGCCACGGCGATGCCTAGGCTGGCATTGAGGCTGCGCGCATAGGACTGTGCATAGGGATCGTCGCCGACGAGGCCCTGCACCATGCTCGACGCCTGGGAAACCTGACTAAGCGCATCGACCAACAGATAAGCTACATAGCCGACTACGACGGTGACTAAGGCAGCGGCGAAAATGTCAGCGAGGCGGCGGAATCGGGGCGCCACGCCGGGCATGATGAGGGCCACGGCAACAGCGAGTGGCGCGATAAAGGCCCAGGCTGCCAACCCGGCGATGTTGACATTTTGCGTGATGCCCATGGCGGTGCTGGAAATAGCCGGCAGGACCAGCGCGGCGATGGAAGCGATCAGTGCCAGACCACGACCCATGGTCCACTTGTTGCTGGCGATGCCTGTCACCGGATCGATTTTGATGTCTTCAACGTAAGTCATTTTCCCCCCGAATGGTTTGGCGCTTCTGCGCTACCATCCCGTTTAAACGAGGCGAATTAACAACTTAGCTCCGGCTACCGAAGCAATTCCGGCTGCGAAAGTAACGCTTGCTTCACGAGCGAAGGACCGCCGCCCTGGGGTCCATCGAGGCGTGGGGTGCAAGGTCAGCGGGCTACCACCGGTTAATAGCGATGTAAGGAAAAGATGGATCCGGGGACCAGTCGAACCAAATCATCAGCAAAATTGCTCAGGAGGAGCAAATCTGACACCGCGTTGGCCAAGCCACCTCCCTGTGAGGATCACGTGGTACTAGATGATCTCGCAAGGATGCCGTTCGATACCCCCGTAAGCGGCCATTCCAATGCCTCCCGCCTAAATGGCTACGATGTAGGAAGGAGACGCGCGGTCTGCGCGGCTTGGCCTAGTGCAGAGCAGTAAGCCGGTAGCCGCGGCGCAGGCCTTCTGTCCCGATCGAGATGAGCACGCCGCCGCCGAAATGGCTGCGTGTGGTGGCCTTCTCCGTGCGCTGTACGACGGGTGTGGCCTGATCTCGTGGCTCGATCCGGGCGCCACCGGTCAGCATGGCGTGGGCCGTGTAAGGGCCCAGCAAGAAGGCGAGCAGGAAGGCAAGCATCGGATAGCGCATTTGGTCCGGACCCCAAGGCACGGCCGGACGGCCGGTGCCTGTTGGCGGATAGTCGCTTGCCGAGAAGAACAGCCAATGAGCTAGCGGGTTGCAATTTTACCGAGTTTGGGAGGCCTTGCGAAGGCGATGCTGAGCACGGACTCCAGGGTCAGGTAGGATCGCGCGAGTCGGAATAGGGTGTATTCGGGCAGGCCGAGCAACGCTTTCGGCCGACCGTTGGCGAGCGCCGCGAGAGCGGCCATCAGCGTCGGCGCTCCGAGCAGCACCGCCAGCACGGCGCTGGTCGTCAGCTGGCTTTCGGGATCAAGCCCGAACCCGAGATGCAGCACTCCGAACAGCGCCAGTGGCACCATCATCGCCCGGCGGGCCGAGTTGAGCAGCATGAACGGCAGGATGATCTTGCCGCGCATGGAAAAGCGCCAGTCGTCGAGGTAATTCCGGTTGCGGGCGCTGACATGGTAGATCGAGCGGAACCAGCGCATGCGCTGCTCGCGCAGGTGCCGGTAGGTGACCGGCACTTCCGAGATATAGGCTACGGACGGATCGCCCACGATGCGATAGCCCATCTCGCCGATGCGCAGCGACACATCGGTGTCTTCCCCGTTCATGCCGGTGACGAACCCCCCGACCGCCCGCACCAGGTGGGTGCGATAGGCGGCGAACATCCCCGGGACGCCGACGATGGCGTCGGTGGCGCCATACGCCACCTGGTAGTATCCGTGCTTGAGCAGCACTTCGAGCGTGCGCGCCCGATCGAACGGCCCATCTCCCGGCGCCAGCGGCAAGCCTCCAACCACGCCCACATGCGGGCGGGAAAAGTGCCGCATGGCACGGCGCAGGGTATGCGGCAGCACCTGCGTGTCGGCATCGATGCGGATCATGTAAGGCGTGTCCACCTGCCGCACGCCCCGGTTCAGGGCCTTGGCCTTGCCCGGCGTCGGTACGTCGACCACGCGGCCCCGCAGGTGCCGGGCTTTGTCGAAGGCGGCCCAGGCGGCGCCTATGGTGTCGTCACTGGAGGCGTTGTTGAGCACCAGCACCAGAACCTCCCCTCCATAGCCAGCCGCCGAGGCATCGAGGCTGGCAATGGTACGGCCGATCACATGGGCCTCGTTGTGAGCCGGCACGATCACCGTCACGGGCGGCGTGAACCTGTCCTTGCGGCGCAGGATCGCCTGCACCGTTCCGTCGATATAGAGCAGCAGGAACAGCATCGGCAGGAACAGGAAGACGCCAGGGCCGGTGCCGCCCAGCAGCGCGATCTCGCGCAACCGCTCGATGATGAACAGGTCCTGCCGGTCCACCAGCACCGACAGGCCGATGGCCAGCACCACGGCAATGCCGAGCCGCAGCGAGCCCCGTCCCTTGTAGCGCCGGCCCATCGGGGTATGAGCGCGCGCCGGCATGCTGCCGTGGTTGAGCAGGGCCAACGAGAACACGAAGTACCCGAACAGGCCCGAGAGGATCTCCACCACGTGCAGGGAATAGATGAAGCCGAAGGCCTCGTAGAGGAGCACGTTGAGAAGGTCGAAGGCGCAGCAGACCGCAACAAACGTCGCTGTCATTTCGACAAGGAATTTCATCTTGCCCAGCGAACTCGCTCCCACCACGGCGGCGAAGGCAAGATAAAAGGAAAGGATGAATATCCGCAGCGGGATGGAGTGGGTGCCGAGATAAGGCGAAAACACGACATCTCGGTTGGGAAAGGTCGCCACCAGCACAGGAATCGTGTTGACCGCGAACAGCAGGCAAGAACTGAACAGGGTGAAGAGCAGCAGCACCAAAGGTGCGGCTGTTGGCGGCAACTGCCGCGTCAGTGTCGCTGGGGCGCTGTCGACCGACCAGTAGTGGTGCCCGGTGGTCGGCCGGGGATCATTGTGCGGGCGCGCTTTGGACAAGGATGGCCAGGCTGGTTGGGCGCATCTGGGAAAGCAGCGCCGTCGGATCTTGGGTTGTGAGGTCGGTCAGCCCGAGCGAGTCGGTTGTCCTCATGTTGGCGGCGGTGACCGCCCACAGCCGCTGCTCCGGGCCGGCCGATTGCTTGCGCGCCTCCAGCACCTGTTCCACCTGGTCCCGGGAGGCCACGGTGAGTGTCATCGCCGGACCGTCGGCCGTAAAGGCAACCTTTGCATCGGCGGGCAGGAACTGGGCCAGCGCCGCGGCAACCCGGGTTGCCTGGTTGACCGACAACAGCCCGTGATTGCCGGGAACCACGAACTCCGCCTGTGCCAGTTCGCGCACCAGGGCGCCCCAGCCATCCGCGGGCTGTGTGCCCGATGCGCTGAGCTGGCTCTCGGCCAGCAGTTGCGCCTGCGCATCGGGCGCGGCGCGGCAGATGCTCTGGTTTGGCGAGGTGTCGACAAGCTCCACCAGCAGCGAGTTTGAGAGGCGCTGCAGTGGCGTGGGCAGGTCGATGGAAAGGCGAATGTCCGGCTCTTCTCCTGGCAGCCTCTCGGAGTGGAGCAGGTTGCCGTTGAGCGATACCCGCACCATCCAGGCATTGCCTTCGCCCAGTTCGCTGACGCGCAGTGCCAGATCGAACCGGGTGGGGGTGAGGCCGCCCGGCAGGTCGGCCATGTTGTAGGGTATCGTCCAGCGCTTGGAGCCGCGGAAATTGCGAGCCAGGGTTTCGGTGGTGAAGGTTTCGACCGAAAGGGGCCAGCCGCTTGGTAGTCCTGAAGGCACGGACTCGGCGCGATGGAATTCGATCGCCCGGCGCAGCCCCGTGCTGCCGTTCAGCACGATGGTGCCACCCGCCTCCAGTTCCACGGGATCCGGCGCAGCGGTTTGGTCGGTCACCACGATGCGCCCCGGGGCACTGGTATTGTCGACGATGACCGACGGCACGCCGGCGCGCTTCATGTGCTGGGCGGCCCACATGGTGACGGTCTGGCTGTGAGTGTCGGTGCCAAGGTAAAGCTGCAGCGGATCGGGAGCGGCAATCAGGGCGGTCTCCGGGTCGTCGGCCTGTTGCAGCGTGGTCAAGACCAGCGCACTCTCGGACAGCAGGCTTACGGCACTGCCCGAATTGGCCGAGTCGCTGGGGCAGATCTGTCCGCTGTTGGTGGTGCCGCGCGCCGACAGTTCCACCACCACGCGGTCGGAGAGCAGGTCCGCCGGGGTCAGCGGGATCTCGACGTCGTAGGCGTTGTGCCCGGTGTTGAGGACGATCTCGCTGCGTCGCTCGCCGTTTACCGCGATGCTGAGCAGCCCGTCGCCCCCCTCCGCCAGTTGCACGTCGAAGCGCAGGTCGAGCCAGCCTTCCAGATAGCCCCCCACCTGAGGCACGAAGAAATGCACGGCCGTCTGGTCTGGAAGTCCGGTGAGGCCGACCCAACTTGTCTGGCTCGGCCTGACGATGCGGAGGGAAGCAGTTTCGAGCGCGGGCGCGTCGCTGCGTCCCAAGCCGGTCAGGTCCGAGAAGCCGCGGCTGACGGCTCCGCCGGTACCGCTGAGGAAGCTGGCCACGCCGTAGCGAAAGGCGCTGTCGCGCGAGTAGATCATGGCGAAGCCGACGATGGCGAACACCAGGACAGCGATCCCCAAGAGCCGCAGCAGGTCCCTCATCAGGCCGAGCCGCCCTCGACCGAGCCAGGCAGAACACCGGGACGATTTTCGCGGGTCCACAGAGACCGGGCCGGCACCACGGCCGGATTGAAGCGGTGTTTGTAGCGTTCCACGATTTCGAGGGTCTCGTTGAGCAGAGCGTCCTTGAGCAGGATTGGATCCAGTCCAAGGGTTCGGAAGGTACGGTTAGATGCAGCGAGCGTGTTGCTCTCAGCTTCCTTGCGTGGATTGTCAACGTTCGCCAGCTGCGCACCTGATATGCTTGCGACCATCTCCGCGACCGCACGCACGCTCTGGGTCTCGGCCAGTTGGTTGATGATGCGGACCCGATCGCCGCGCGCCGGCGGATGCCCCAGCGCCAGGACGACGCAGCGCACCGTATCCTGGATGTTGATGAAGGCCCGGGTCTGCCCACCGCTGCCATGCACCGTCAGCGGGTAGCCATTCGCCGCCTCGACCAGGAAGCGGTTGAGCACCGTGCCATAGTCGCCGTCGTAGTCGAAACGGTTGACCAGGGCGTCGCCGAGTCGCGTTTCCTCGGTCTGGGTGCCCCACACGATTCCCTGATGCAGGTCGGTGATGCGAAGTTGGTCGTTGCGTGCGTAGAACTGGAACAGCAGCTGATCCAGCGACTTGCTGAGGTGATAGACGCTGCCCGGCTGGGTCGGGTAGAGGATCTCGCGGCTCGCCGACTTACCCTCGGTATTGGTCACCGACACGTCGAGATAGCCCTCGGGAATCTCGAAGCCGTCGCCGGAATAGCCATAGACGCCCATGGTTCCGAGATGGACCAGATGCGTGTTGAGATCGAGCTCCACCAGGGCCACCAGCAGGTTGTGCGTGGCATTGATGTTGTTGTCGATCGTGTAGCGCTTGGTCGCAGCGTCTCGCATCGAATAGGGCGCCGCTCGCTGCTCGGCGAAATGGACCACCGCATCGGGCCTTGTCTCCGACAGCAGCGTGCGCAGGTCTTCATAATCCCGGGCGATGTCGACGTTACAAAACGCGACAGTCTTGCCGCTGACCCGATGCCAGGCGGCAAGCCGGGTCTCGAGATCGGCAATGGGCGTCAGGCTCTCGACGCCGAGTTCACCATCGATCCGCCGGTGAGACAGGTTGTCGACAATGGTGACCTCGTGTCCGTCCTTCGACAGCCGCAGCGCAGTTGGCCACCCACAAAAGCCGTCACCGCCCAGCACCAGAATCCGCATCGTCGCCTCCATCTTCTCACCCAGTCCAGACGACTGAGCGAGGTGAAAGGTTCAGCTCTTTTGTGTTGGAACGGCGTCCCTAGGTTCCTCGGATTCGCTGAAAATGAGAAGCAAATCGCGGCTTCTAGGGTCGCGCGTCATCGCGACGCAGCCGGCGTTACCAACCCGCCGCACCGGTCTTGCGAAGGGCTTTACATATAATAGTACTTTTTGTACCGTCCCCTCGTTGCCGGAAGCTCAAACGCCCGGCGGCCCAAAGGGAGGATCATCGTGAACATCATCACCAAGCTCGCCATCGCGGCGGGCCTCGCTACTGCTTTGTCTTCTGCTGTCCTGGCTCAGGATGTCTCCGGCAAGGTCATCGGTTTCTCGCAGATCGGTTCTGAGTCCGGCTGGCGTGCTGCCGAGACGTCCGTCACCCGTCAGGAAGCCGAAGCCCGCGGCGTCGACCTCAAGTTCGCCGACGCCCAGCAGAAGCAGGAAAACCAGATCAAGGCCATTCGCGGCTTCATTGCCCAGGGTGTGGACGCCATCCTGCTCGCCCCGGTCGTCGCGACCGGCTGGGAAGACGTGCTCGCCGAAGCCCAGGAAGCCGAGATCCCGGTCGTGCTGCTCGACCGCGGCATCGACGCTCCGGAAGACCTCTATCTGACCGCCGTCATGTCCGACCAGGTGCTCGAGGGTCGTGTTGCTGGCGATTGGCTGGTGGAAGCTGTTGGTGACGCAGACTGCAACGTCGTCGAACTGCAGGGCACCGTTGGCTCCAGCCCGGCCATCAACCGCAAGCAGGGCTTCGAGGAAGCGATTGCCGGCCATGACAACATCACCATCACCCAGAGCCAGACCGGCGACTTCACCCGCTCCAAGGGCAAGGAAGTGATGGAGGCGTTCCTCAAGTCCACCAATGGCGGCGCCGACATCTGTGCGGTCTACGCGCACAATGACGACATGGCCGTGGGCGCCATCCAGGCGATCAAGGATGCCGGCCTCAAGCCCGGCACCGACATCAAGGTGGTCTCCATCGATGCCGTGCCGGACATCTTCACCGCGATCGCTGCCGGTGAAGCCAACGCCACTGTTGAACTGACCCCGAACATGGCCGGCCCGGCCTTCGACGCCCTGGCTGCCTACTGGGCCGACGGCACCGAACCCGAGAAGTTCATCATCACCGAGTCCAAGCTCTACACGGCCGAGAACGATCCTCAGGGCGAGTACGAGCGCCGCAAGGATCTCGGCTACTAAGAGCACGACGCCAGCAAGAGGCCTCCCTCCCCCTCGAGGGGAGGGCTGGGGAGGGGGTGGTTCGGCGAACCGCGGAGCGACCCCCTCCCTCGATCCCTCTCCTAAAGGGGGGGGGAAAGCAAAGGTCCGGCAGCTCTGCTATCGTGACGTCTTGGGGGAGAACATCGTGGCAGACGCAGCGCCATACGCGCTCGAAGCGCGCAAGATCGTCAAGATCTTCGGCAACCATGTCGCGCTCGACAACGTCGATTTCGGCCTGCGCGCCGGCGAGGTGCACGCGCTTCTCGGCGAGAACGGTGCCGGCAAGTCCACCCTGATCAAGATTCTGACCGGAGCCTATCAGCCGACCACCGGGCAGGTGTTGGCCGACGGCGCTCCGGTGACGCTGGACAATCCCCAGCATGCCCAAAAGCACGGCATCGGCACGGTCTACCAGGAGGTCAACCTCCTGCCCAACCGCTCGGTGGCCGAGAACCTGTTCCTCGGTCATCAGCCGACGCGCTTCGGGCTGGTCGATCGCCGCCGCATGGAGCGAGAATCCCGCGTGGTGCTGCAGCGCTACGGCCTCGACATCGATCCGGCAAGCGAACTCGGCGCCCATTCCGTGGCGGTCCAGCAGATCGTTGCCATTGCGCGCGCCGTCGAGCTTTCCGGCAAGGTGCTGATACTCGACGAGCCCACCGCCAGCCTCGACCGCAACGAGGTGGAACGGCTCTTCGAGATCATCCGCGAGCTCAAGCGCCGCGGCCTTGCCATCGTCTTCATCACCCATTTCCTCGACCAGGTCTTCGCCGTCGCCGACCGGGTGACCATCCTGCGCAACGGCAAGCTGATCGATACCCGCGCGCTCGATGATCTCACCCGCACCGACGTGGTGCGCCTGATGTTGGGCAAGGACATCGCCTTCTCCGGCGCCACCGGCGTGGAGAACGCGCAGCCGCTTGGCGAAGTGCTGCTGGACTTCAAGAACTACGGCCGCAAGCGCAGCGTGCACCCGTTCAACCTCACCATCCACAAGGGCGAAGTGGTGGGCGTGGCCGGGCTGCTGGGGTCGGGACGAACCGAAATGGCCCGCATCATGTTCGGCGCCGACACGGCCGACGAGGGCAGTGTCGCCATCGAGGGCAAGCCAGCAACGATCGCCAGGCCGACCGACGCGATTTCCCACGGCTTCGGCTTCCTGCCCGAGGATCGCAAGGTGGAAGGCATCTTTGGCGAGCTGTCAGTGCGCGAGAACATCGTCATCGCACTGCAGGGCAAGCTCGGCTGGTTCAGCCGGCTCAACCGCGACGAACAACTCGAGATCGCCGGCCGGTTCGGCGAAGCCATGGACATCCGCGCCGCTTCGCTGGACATGCCGGTGAAGCTCCTCTCGGGCGGCAACCAGCAGAAGGTGATCCTGTCCCGCTGGCTGGCGACGGATCCGGCCTTCCTCATTCTCGACGAGCCGACGCGCGGCATCGATGTCGGCGCCCACGCCGAGATCGTTCGCACCATCAACCGGCTGCGTGACGAAGGCATGGCGCTTCTGGTCATCTCGTCGGAGCTCGACGAAGTCGTCGCCTATTCATCGCGCATCGTCGTGATGCGGGACCGCGAACTGGTCGCTGAACTCAGCGGCGAGAACATTAATCCGGGGGTCATCGTGCAGGCTATTGCCAATCACCGCGAGGGAGCGCCGGCATGATCCGGCGCTTTCTCCGCCGCCTCGCCAATCCGCAGCTGCTGGCCCTGGTCGGCGTGCTGCTGATCAATTGGGTCCTGTTTCCCGGCTTCTTCCGCATCACTTGGCAGGATGGGCGTCTGTTCGGTTCGCTCGTCGACGTGCTCAACCGCGGCGCGCCGGTCGCCATCCTTGCCATCGGCATGGCCGGCGTGATTGCCACCAAGGGCGTCGACCTGTCGGTGGGCGCCGTGATGGCCGTGGCGGGTGCAACCGCCGCTACACTCGTCGTTGCGGGATATCCCGCCCCGGTCGCGGTCGCCGCGGCGCTATCCGTGGGCCTGATCTGCGGCCTATGGAACGGCTTCCTCGTGGCCGTGCTCGACATCCAGCCGATCGTTGCCACACTGGTGTTGATGGTGGCCGGGCGCGGCATTGCCCAGCTCATCACCCAGGGCTTCATCGTCACCTTCACCGATCCCGTCCTGATCTTCATCGGTACCGGATCCTTCCTTGGCCTGCCCATGGCCGCGGTGATCGCCCTGGTGCTGATGGTGCTGGTGACGCTGCTCTATCGTCGCACCGCCACTGGCCTGTTTGTGGAGGCCGTCGGCATCAACCGCGCCGCGGCAAGCTTGTCGGGCATCCGCAGCCGCATGCTGCTGATGATGGTCTACGGGCTGTCCGGCCTCTGCGCCGCGGTGGCCGGCATCATCGTCGCCGGCGATATCCGCGGTGCCGACGCCAACAATGCCGGCCTCTGGCTTGAACTCGATGCGATTCTCGCGGTGGTAATCGGCGGCACTTCGCTGCTCGGCGGCCGCTTCTCGGTGCCGCTGGCGGTGGTGGGTGCCTTCATCATCCAGGCCATGAACACCGGCATCCTGGTTTCCGGCTTCCGGCCTGAGTTCAACCTGATCGTCAAGGCCGGCATGATCTTCCTGATCCTGCTGATCCAGTCTCCCCTTGCCTCGCGGCTCGCACCGGTTCGGCTGCGTCCGGTGAAACAGGCGGTGTCCAAGTGAGCCGTAGCCTCCGACCTCTCTTCGCCACCGCAATCATCTTCGCCATCGCCTATGCGCTGGCGGTGCTGCAGTTCCCCGGCATGTTCTCGACGCGCGTGCTCGGCAACTTCCTCACGGACAATGCCTTCCTCGGTATCGCTGCGGTGGGCATGACCTTCGTCATCCTCTCCGGCGGCATCGACCTGTCGGTTGGCGCCGTGATCGGCTTCACCGGCGTCCTGGTCGCGGTGTTGATCAGCTGGGCCGGCCTGCACCCGCTTGCTGCCTTCGCCGTGGCGCTGCTGGTCGCGGCGGCCTTTGGCGCTGGCATGGGCCTCGCCATTCACTTTCTGCAGGTGCCATCCTTCATTGTCACCCTTGCCGGCATGTTCCTCGCGCGGGGTGGCGCCTCGGTCATCACCCAGGACTCGGTGCCGATCAACCACGAGTTCTACGGCTGGATCTCGGACCTGATCATCCGCCTGCCGGGTGGCGGGCGGCTGAGTTTCATCGGCCTGTTGATGGTCGCCGTGTTCATCGTCGGGGCCCTCGTGGCGCACCGCACCAAGTTTGGTTCCTACGTCTATGCGCTCGGGGGCAACACCGTGTCGGCCTCGCTGATGGGCGTGCCGGTTGGCCGGACGACCGTGGCCATCTACATGCTCTCGAGCGTGCTTGCGGCAGTAGCGGGAATCGTGTTCTCGCTCTACACCTCAGCCGGCTACCCGCTGGCCGCTGTCGGTGTCGAACTCGATGCCATCAGCGCCGTGGTCATCGGCGGCACCCTGCTCACCGGCGGCTACGGCTTCGTGCTGGGCACCTTTGTCGGGGTCATGCTGCTGGGGCTGGTGCAGACCTACATCATCTTCGATGGGACGCTGTCGAGCTGGTGGACCAAGATCGTCATCGGCGTCCTGTTGTTCCTGTTCATCGTCCTGCAGCGGCTGATCTTCGCAGCCTCGTCCTCGGGAGACAGGGCCCCCGAGAAGGCATGAAATGATCGAAGCCGGCAGCCTCATCCGCTCGCTCAACGGGCGGACTGCTGCGCGCAACTTCCACACCTACGTGATCAACGAAATCGGCAGTGCCATTGTCGCCGGCCGGTTTCCCGTGGGTTCGGTGCTCGCCAGCGATGCGGTGATGATGGAGACCTACGGGGTCTCCCGCACCGTGCTGCGCGAGGCGCTGAAGACGCTGGAGGCCAAAGGGCTGGTGGAGGCGCGCCCAAAGGTGGGCACCCGCGTCTCGCCCAGGAGCCGCTGGAACTTCTTCGATCCGCAGGTGCTCGCCTGGCACTTCGAGGCTCCGCCCGATCCCAGGTTCGACGCCAGTCTGTTCGAGGTCCGGCTGGCGCTCGAGGAACTCGGGGTCCGCCACGCGGCCCGGTACCGGACGGCAGAGCAGGTGCGCTTGCTGAAATACTGGGCCCACCAGGCGGCTGCCGCCGAGGACAATGTCGAGCAGTTCGGCCTCGCCTGCCTCGAGATCCACGCGATCATCGCCGAGTGTTCGCAGAATGCGCTGGTGCGCTCCGTGGTCGGCGTCGTGGAACTGACGCTTGCCCTGGCGCTGACCCGCAATGGCGATGAGGCGGCTGCTTATCGCGCGTCCAGAACGACGATCCTGGATGAGTTGGTGGCGACAGTCGAGGCTGGATCCGCTGATGCCGCCGCCGAGGCGGCTGGCCGAGCCTGTGAACTGGATCGGAAGCGGGTCGCGGACCGCCTCTAGTGGCAGCCCGCTGTTGCCGTCGGTGTGCCGTCAGCCCCTGCTGACGCTGAGGCGAACCATCTGGTAGGAGTGCGGCGGCAGGCTGACGGTCAGCGAACCGCCCTCCGCCTTGGCGCCGCTGCCCGTCTGCGGCCGCACATTGTCCGGATTGGCTGCCGAGTTCACGGCATTGAGGTCCTCGTGCACCATGAGTTGGTGGTCGACCACCCGAGCATAGGCGTAGCCCTGCAGCGACAGGTCCACCTCGAGCGCCTCGTCACCGCTACGGTTGACGAGGAAGAAGGTGAGCGTGCCCTCCGCTTCATTCTCCACGCCGGAAACGTCGAGATAGGGTACATCGCCGGCAAGGCTGCTCTCATAGACCGGGCTGTTGACCAGCAGGTTCAGTGCCCGGCCGCGGCCGAACAGCGAAGCGAAGTAGAACGGATAGTAGGTGGTCTGCTTCCAGGCTCCGCCTCCGGGCTCGGTCATGATCGGGGCGATCACGTTCACCAGCTGCGCAATGCAGGCGAGCTTCACTACGTCCGACTTGCGGATGAAGGTGTTGAGGCAGCAGGCGACCTGCAGCACGTCCTCGAAATTGTAGATGTCTTCGAGCAGGGCAGGGGCGTGCGGCCAGCCATGCTTGCCGTCGAGAATGGCGCGGTCCTGCTTGTGCGAGTGGTACCACACGTTCCACTCGTCGAACGAGATGGTGACGTTGCGCTTGCTGCGGGTCTTGGCCTTCACGTAGTCGATGGTGGAGGCGACGGTCGAGATATAGGTCTCGAGCTTGACGTTGTGGGCGAGGTAATTCGGCGTGTGCTTGTCGTGGTTGGACGAGTACATGTGGAGCGAGATGTGATCCACCGACTCGTAGGTGTGCTCCAGCACCACACGCTCCCATTCGGGGTAGGTCGGCATGTTGGAGTGTGACGAGCCGCACACGATCAATTCGAGCGACTTGTCGAAGGCCCGGAGCGCCTTGGCCGTCTCACCAGCGAGGCGGCCATATTCCTCGGCCGTCTTGTGACCGATCTGCCAGGGGCCATCCATCTCGTTGCCGAGGCACCAGAGCTTGACGTCCCACGGCTCGGCTCGGCCGTTCTGCTTGCGCAGGTCGCCCCAATAGCTGCCGGTCGGGCCGTTGACGTATTCGACGAAATTGCGCGCTTCCTCGAGCCCACGGGAGCCGAGGTTGACCGCCAGCATCATGTCGGTGCCGACGCTGTCGCACCATTCGGCGAATTCGTGGATGCCGACCTGGTTGCTCTCGGAGGTGTGCCAGGCCAGGTCCAGCCGCGTTGGGCGTTTGTCCTTGGGCCCGATGCCGTCTTCCCAGTTATAGGCAGAAACGAAATTGCCGCCGGGATAGCGCACCATTGGCACGTTCAGGTCCCGCACCAGTTGCGCGACGTCGCCGCGCATGCCGTTCTTGTCGGCCGTCGGATGGTCGGGTTCGTAGATGCCGGTATAGATCGCCCGGCCCAGATGCTCGAGAAAGGCCCCGTAGATCCTGTTGTCGATATCCGCGATCACATAGTCGCGGTGAGCGATGACACTCGCGCGCACGGTTTCCCCCAAACCCGGTTTCTTGATATGTATCAGGCTTACCGTAGTAGATGGCGAGCGGGTGTGCCGTCAACCGGGTAAGTTTGCCGGGTATGCATAGCAAAAAGCAATGCGAATTGTTGTGTCTACCGGCGTAGGTGATACATAAGGCCCGGCAATACCCCGCAGGGCAAGTTCATGAGTCGTAATTTCCTGGTGGTAGACCCTGAGGAGGACCTGGAGGTTCTCAAGGGCCTGGCTTCCCCGATCCGTGTCAAGATCCTGAAGCTCCTCCATGTCGAGGGGCCGCTCAATGGCAACGAGATCGCCGAGCGGCTCGCTCTGCCGCAATCCACGGTGTCGACCAACGTACAGATCCTTGAGAATTCCGGCCTGATCCGGACCGAGAACCAGAAGGCTCGCAAGGGCAACCAGAAGATTTGCCACTCCACCTTCGACGAGGTGCTGGTGATGTTCAAGGAGGCCGTGGCGCCGCTTGATGCAAACACCATCGAGGTGGCGATGCCGCTGGGGCTCTACACCAGCTGCGAGGTCTCCGCCCCATGCGGATTGTGTTCCGTCGATGGCATCATCGGCCTGCTCGACGTGCCCGACTCCTTCCTCAACCCGGAGCGCATGAAGACCGGCCTCATCTGGTTCAACCAGGGGTACGTCGAATACCAGTTCCCCAATAATGCCCGGCTGGCGCAGCAGCCGCTCGAAGTGCTGGAGTTCTCGGTGGAGCTCTCCTCCGAGGTGCCGGGCACGTCCGCGGACTGGCCGAGCGACATCACCCTGTCGGTGAACGGCACCGAGATCGGCACTTGGACGTCCCCGGGAGATTTCGGAGACAAGCGCGGGGTTTATACTCCGTCCTGGTGGAAGCTGAAGGGAAGCCAGTATGGCAAACTGAAGAGCTGGCGCGTCACCCGTAACGGCACCTATGTGGACGGGGTCAAGATATCACCGGTATCGCTCACCGATCTCGACCTCGACACCCACCACTCCATCCGGCTGCGCATTGCCGTCAAGGACGACGCCAGACACCCGGGCGGCATCAACATCTTCGGCAAGGGCTTCGGCAACTACGACCAGGATATCATCATGCGGCAGCAGACTGCGTCCTGAGCCGTTTGCCAGAGCATTGTCTATCATGATGTCTGATCCACATCAGCTGTCCTGTTGACACGTGGATTGGGGAGATTAATGTCCTCGTACGGCGCACGGGAGGGTGCGCTCAAGGGAGGACAAGATGCATAGACGTGGGTTTCTCTTGGCGGGTACAGCCGCCGGTGTACTTATGCTTGCGGCGAACAAGCTGTCTTTCGCACAGGACGCCGAGGTCTCGGCCCCGGACCTGGGGCAATTTCCCCGCAAGGAAACGCTGATTATCCAGAATCCCGAGCAGCCGGCGCAGAATCCGGGCTGGTTCAACCTGTGGGTTCTGGGCGGCGGCAACGGCACGTCCACCGGACTGCACCAGCTAACTATGGATACGTTCTGGTTCATCGACCCCGATGCCGGTCTCGACGGCCCGAACTACAATTCCCTCGCCAGTGCACCGCCCGAGTACAACGACGACTTCACCCAGCTGACCGTATCGCTGCGCGAGGGCGTCTACTGGAGTGACGGCGTGGAGTTCACGTCCGACGACGTGAAGTACACGGTCGACACCCAGATGTCCGATCCGATCTGGGCCTGGGGCGCGCGCTTCTCCAGCGTCATCGAGAGTGTCGAGACACCCGACAAGTACACCGTGGTCTTCCACCTCAAGACGCCCAACGCCCGCTTCCATTCGCTGTTCTCGGTGCGCTGGAACGGCGCCTGGATCATGCCCAAGCACGTCTTCGAAGCGCAAGCCGACCCGAAGACCTACTCATTCAATCCGCCGGTCAGCCTCGGGCCTTACGTCCTCAACTCCTTCGACCCTAACGGCGCCTGGTATGCCTGGGAGAAGCGCGAGGATTGGGACCGCACGGCCATGGCCGAGTGGGGCGAGCCCGGCCCGAAATACGTGATCTACCGGTCCATCCCCAATATCGACAACCGTCTGATCGAAATGGTCAACGGCAACCTGGACATGATCCACGACCTGACGCCCGAGGCGATGTTCAGCCTGGCGCGGCAGTCGGAGACCTCGCGCGGCTGGTTCCCGGGCTTCCCCTATGCCCATCCGGATCCGACCCTGCCGATGGTCATTTTCAACACCCAGGATCCCAAGTTCCAGGACAAGCGCGTCCGCTGGGCGCTGACCCTGATGCTCGATCCGGTGCAGATGTCGATGGCCTCCTATCGCGGCGCAGCGACGCTCTCCGCGATCGCCATGCCGCCGACCGGCACGCATACGGACGACTACTTCGCCCCGATGCAGCAATGGCTCATCGACTACGAGCTTGACCTCGGGAACGGCTCGACCGTCCAGCCCTATGATCCCACAGTGGGTCAGCGCATTGCCGACATGGTGCGTCCGCAGTTCGGCGACGGATTGCCAACCGAAGCAGAGGCTATCAACAAGTCGTTCGGCTACGGCTGGTGGAAGAAGGATCTCGAAGCGGCAGCCGCGCTGCTCGAAGCCGCCGGCTTCACCCGTTCCGGCAATAACTGGACCATGCCCGACGGCCAGCCCTTCGCCTTCACCATCAAGACCTTCCCCGAAGGCGTCATCAACCGCCTCGGCACCGACATCGCCCAGCAGTGGACGCAGGCCGGTGTAAGGGTCACCGCCGAAGTGGCGCCGCGCCTGTTCGAGGATGACCTGCCGCTCGGTCAGTTCGAAACGGCGACTGCCTGGTCAATCGAGACCTGGGGCGGCAACCCCGACCTCAGCTTCTTCCTCGACAGCTGGCATTCGGAGTTCATCGTCCCTGCCGGCGGCGACCAGCGCCAGCCTGCCCGCAACTGGCAGCGCTGGAGCGATCCGCGCCTCAACGACATCATCGAGCGCGTCCGCGTCACCGACTTCAACGACAAGGAGGCCAATGTCGAGTTGGGCAAGGAGTTCATCCAGCTCATGGTGGACGAGATGCCGATCATTCCGGTCATGTCGTTCAACGTCTTCTCAGCATACGACACGCGAGTGTGGACCGGGTTCCCCACGGCGGAGGAGAACCCCTACGCCAACATCGTCAACAACTGGGCCAACTCCAAGTACATCCTGACCCAGCTGAAGCCCGCCGCAAGCTGACCGTCAACTTCTCGATCAACGGCGCCCGGCCAAGGCCGGGCGCTCCGACCGGGAGCGAGTGGCCCCTTCATGAACGACTATCTGATTTTTGTGCTGAGGCGGTTGGTGCTTCTCGCCGCCGTCGTCTTCTTCGGCGTCTCGGGTGCCTTCTTCATCGCGCATCTGAGCCCGATCAGCCCCGTTGAATCCATGCTCGGCGAAATCACCTCGCGCGCCACGATCAGCCCCGAAGCCGTCGCCGAGATGCGCCGTTCGCTCACCGAGATGTTTGGTCTCGATGTGCCGCTCTGGCAGCAATACCTCAATTTCTGGGGCCGGCTTGCGGTTGGCGATCTCGGGCCCTCGCTCCTCGCCTTTCCAACGCCCGCCATGCACATCGTCATGCTGGCGCTGCCCTGGACCGTGGGCCTGCTTACGGTCTCGATCATCATCACCTGGATCGTCGGCAACATCGCGGGGGGCCTTGCCGGCTATTTCCAGAACTCGCGGCTGCTCAAGGCTTTCGGCATCGTCGCCATCGGCATCCAGCCCATCCCGTACTACATCGTCGCCTTCCTGCTGGTGCTGGTCTTCGGCTTCGTCTGGCCCATCCTTCCCATCACCGGCGGCTTTGCCATGGATGTGCGCCCGGGATGGACGGTCGAGTTCATGCTGTCGATCCTGAGGCACGCTATCCTGCCGGCCGCTTCCCTGGTCATCGTGGGCATCGGCACCTGGTTCCTCGGCATGCGCGCCCTGGTGTCTAATATCGTCACGGAAGACTATGTGACCTATGCCGAACTCGCCGGCGTGGAGCGCGGCCGGGTGGTGGGCTCCTATGTCATCCGCAATGCGCTGGTGCCGCAACTGACGGCGCTCTCCATGGCCTTGGGGGGCATCTTCTCGGGCACCATCATCACCGAACAGGTTTTCGCCTATCCCGGTCTCGGGAGCCTCCTCGTGCGGGCGGTCAATCGCGGCGACACCACGCTTGTGCTCGCCGTCTCCGCCATCGCCATCATCGCGGTTGCGATGGCGATCTTCATCGTCGACCTGCTGCATCCCCTTCTCGATCCACGCGTCCGGGTAGCCTAGATGTTTTCCGTCCTGCGCGACCTCTTGCGCTACAACATCGAGTTCCTGCTCGGGGTCATTTTCACGGGCATCATCGTGATCTTCGCGGCACTGAGCTATTTCTCGCCGGTGGACACCACCATGGTCTACACCGCCATTCCGGATCAGCCGCCGAGCTGGCAGTACTGGTTCGGCACCAATTCGCGCGGCCAGGACATGTTCTGGCAGCTCAGCGTCGCCCTGCGCAACACGCTGTCCTTCGGCATCACCGTGGCTGTGCTGAGCCGCATCATCTCCATCGCCGTTGGCCTGGCGGCGGGTTACCTGGGCGGCTGGGTCGACCGGCTACTGATGTTCGTGAACGACATTTTCGTCGCCATCCCCATCTTTCCGATCCTCATCCTGTTCTATTTCGTGCTTCGGTCGGACCTGAACTCGTTAACGCTGGCGCTGATCATGGCGTCCTTCGGCTGGCCGTTCGACGCGCGTCTCATCCGCTCCGTGGCGCTCGGTCTGCGCCACCGCGAATTCACCCGGCAAGCGGTTTTTGCGGGCATGTCGCCGCTCAGGATCATGCTCCAGGAGCACCTGCCCTACGTGATGCCCATCATCTTCGCCACGGCCATGGCCAACATGATCTGGTCGATCGGCCTCGAGGTGACGCTGGCTGTCCTCGGCTTCACCAACCTCAGCATCCCCACGGTCGGCACCACGCTGTACTGGGCCAACAGTCACTCGGCCATGATCGTCGGGGTGTGGTGGTGGATCCTGATCCCGGTGATCCTCATCATCATCCTGTTCATCGGGCTGTTCCTGCTCGCCGTCAGCCTCAACGAGTACATCGATCCACGCAGCCGCCTGCGCCGCATGGGAGTCTGAGCCATGACGCCGAACCTCCTCACTGTCGAAGGCCTCAAGGCCTACTATCAGATGAACTATTTCGGCGTGGAACGCGAAGTGCGCGCCGTCGACGACATCACCATGACCGTCCGCCGTGGCGAGGTCTATGGCATCGCTGGCGAGAGTTCGTCGGGCAAGACCAGTTTCATCAAGGTGCTCGCCGCCGCCGTCCGGCCGCCGCTGCGCGTGGTCGCCGGCACCGCGCGCTTCGACTTCAAGACCGGTCCGATCGACGTCGCCCATGCCAGTCGGCAGCAAATCGAGGCGGTCCGCTGGAAGAGCCTGAGCTACATCATGCAGGGCTCGATGAGCGTGCTCAACCCGGTGCGCCGCATCGGCAATACCTTCCGGGACTTCGCCCAGCGGCCGCTCGGCCTGTCCGGCCGGGCCTTCGAGGACCGGGTGATTCAGCACCTTGCCCGTCTCAAGCTGCCGCCCGATGTGCTGCGCGCCTATCCGCACGAACTCTCCGGCGGCATGCGCCAGCGGGTCACTATCGGCCTCGCCACCGTCTGCCACCCCGAATTCGTCATCGCCGACGAGCCCACCACTGCCCTCGACGTGGTGGTGCAGAAGGAGGTGCTGAGCCTGATCCGCGACATCCAGCGCGAGATGAACTCTTCCGTCGTCTTCGTTACCCACGACATGAGCGTGCACGCCAACATGGCCGACCGTGTGGGCATCATCTATGCCGGCCGCCTGGTGGAGGAGGGGCCCACCCGCCAGATGTTCTTTGCCCCCAAACACCCCTACACGGCGCATCTGGTGGCGAGCCTCCCGCGCATCGGCGACACCACCCAGCGCCCGGCCCTCGAGGGGCGGCCGCCGAATCTTGCCGACCCATCGCAAGGCTGCCGTTTCCACCCGCGCTGTCCGCTTGCCATCGACAAGTGTCGGCAGCAGGTGCCGCCGCTCGAAACCGTTGCCCCGGATCACCGCACCGCCTGCTGGCGCTGGCGCGAGGTTACCCTCCTGGTCGATGCCAGCGCCCCGGCGGGAGTGCCCGCATGACGACGCTGCTCGATGTCCGCGATGTCTCCAAGCGCTTCACCATGGGCGGCATCTTCGGTCGCCGGGTCGTCGAGGCGGTGGTGGATGCCAGCTTCTCGCTCAGCGCCGAGACACCGGAGATATTCACCATCATCGGTGAGTCCGGATCGGGCAAGACCACGCTCGCGCGCATGATCCTCGGCCTCGAGGACCCCACCAGCGGCGAGATCCGCTTCCGCGGCCGGAAGGTGGAGCGGCGCGGGGGCCGCGCCAGTCGGCTCGAGTTCATGAAGAACGTCCAGCCGGTGTTCCAGAACCCGTTTGAAGCGTTCAACCCGCTCAACAAGATCGAGCGTTATCTGGAATCCACCGCCCGCCGCTTCCTCGACACATCGGATCGCGCGGTGATCGATCGCGCCATGGACGAAGCGCTGCAGAAGGTGGGCCTCAGCCTGGTCGAAGTCCGCGGGCGTTTCCCGCATGAGATGAGTGGCGGCCAGTTGCAGCGTTGCGCCATCGCCCGCGCCCTCATTCCCAACCCGCCGCTGCTGGTCGCCGACGAGCCGGTGTCCATGGTCGACGCCTCGCTGCGCATGAGCATCGTCAACCTGCTCCGCAGCCTGCGTGACGACTTCGGCGTCAGCGTGATCTACATCACCCACGACCTCGCCACCGCCTACTACATCTCCAACCGCCTGATGATCATGCAGCGCGGCCACATCGTGGAAATGGGCGATGCCCGCACGGTGCTCGACAATCCCGAGCATCCGTATTCGCGATTGCTGAAGGCGTCCGTGCTGTCGACCGACGACGCCGGTGCCGGCAAGCTGGCGACCGATCCGGACACGGTGAAGGAGGTCACGGCACTGGCCGCAAGACCGGGCCGGCTTGTCGCCCGGCCGGACGGTCGGGACGTTCGCGTTTACGGGTGACCACCGCGCGTCAGCCGTGGCCGCGCCGTTGCACCAGCTTCTCCACCAGCCTCAGCCCCTCGGTGACTGCAACGCCGATGGCGGCGAGCGTGAGCACCACCACGAAATACTCGGCCATGCGGAAGCTGTTGCCGTAAAGCGCCAGCAGGCCGCCGAGACCCTGTATGGCGGTATAGAGTTCAGCCACCACCGTGCTGATTAGCCCGATGGTGGCGCCGATCCTGAGGCCCGTGACGATGGCGGGGAGGGCCCCAGGCACCATGATGCGGCTGAACACCGCCCACCGTCCCGCCCGGACGGATCGGGCCATTTCCAGCAGCGACGGATCGGTCTGGGTCACGCCGGAATAGGTGTTGAGCAGGATCGGCATCAACGCGCCGAGGAAGACCACCATCAGCTTGGCCTCGGTGCCGATGCCAAGCAGGGCGATGATGAGCGGAATGAATGCCACCCGTGGCGTGGCAGCGAGCGCGTAGGCGAAGGGATCGAGAACCCGGCCGAAGGTGCGCCACGCCCCCATGGCAACCCCGAGGGGGAGGGCCACCAGCGCCGCCAGTACGAACCCGAGCAGGAACACCAGCAGGCTGTCCGCGATCGCCGGCAGTAGTTGGCCGTTCTGGATCAGGCGCAGCCCCGCAGCCAGCGTAATATCCGGGGCTGGGATGAACGGAGACGCCAGCAGTTCCGCAAGCGCCCACCACGCGGCGACAAGACCGACAAGCACCAGCGCCCGCAATCCCCCGATCATGCCAGTTCAAGCTCCCGCCGCTCGCAAGCGACCTTCATTCCACGCCGCTCTCCGGTTACAAGCCCCTACCACGCCAGCCGCTGCACAGCGACTCGGCGCCGATTGCACTCAACCGGAGATTCCCGCGTGTCGGTTCGTCTTGCTGCCGGGCTCCTGGCCGGTCTCATCGGCCTCTCTGCCGCATTCGCCGAGCCATCTGCAATGGCGGCGCCGTTCCGCCTCATCGTCACCGACCTCGAGCCGCCGCTGGTGCCGAACTCGGTCATGGAACTGGCGCTGACCGGAGGTTACTTCGCCCGCGAAGGGGTCGAGGTGGAACTGGTGCGGGTGCAGCAGACGCCATCCGCCATTGCCGCCATGGCGGCTGGGGAGGGGGAGATGGCCAATATCGGGCTCGACGCCCTGCTGCAGCTCCACGCGCGCGGCGCCACCGACCTGAAGGCGGTGATGTCCCCCAACAAGTCGCTGCCCTTCCTGATTGCGGGATCCTCGGACATCGCCAGCGTCGGCAATCTCTCCGGCCGCAGCTTCGGCGTCGGCCGTCTTGGCAGCCTCGACCATTCGCTGAGCCTCAAGGTGCTGGAGGCGGCGCAGGTCGACACGGCTACGCTCGCCATCGTGCCGCTGGGGCAGCCGAATGTCAGAGCGCAGGCCCTGGCCGCCGGCCGTGTCGATGCCACCACCATGTCCATCGGCGTCTGGCTGACCCTGCCGGAGCGCGATGGGCTGCAGGTGCTGGTCGACCAGGAAGCCTACTACCGGGCAGCGCCCGTGGTGAACAAGGTCAACGTCGTGTCACAAGAAGTGTTGGCGGAGCGCGGCGACGAAGTGCGGGCGGTGATCCGCGCGCTGGTGCGCGCCTCGCGTGACTTCGCTGCCGAGCCGCAGCTCTGGCCCGCCGCCATGGCGGAATTGCTGCCGCATGTGGAGCGGAGCACGCTCGACGATCTCGCCGCCAGCTTCGAGGGAAGCTGGAGCGTCAACGGCGGATTGAGCCGCAGCGAACTGGAGTTTTCGGCCGACTGGCTGTTTCGGGGCCTCGACTTCGAGGGGCTGGACCACGTCGCGCTCGAGACCTGGGTCGACTTTGCCCCCCTCGACCAGGTGTTGTCCGAACTCGGCACCGACCCGAGTGCCGATGCTACCGACCGCTGATGGGTGCCCCATCCCCTCCAGCCGCCGTCGAACTGCGCCACGTCAGCCTCAGCTTCTCCGGCCGGGACAAGGAGGTCGAAGCCCTGCGCGATCTCAGTTTTGCGGTGGAGCGCGGACGTTTCGCTGCCATCCTCGGCCCCTCCGGATGCGGCAAGACCACGCTGCTACGCCTCTGTGACGGGCTGATGCAGCCCAGCAGCGGCGAGGTCCTGGTGCACGGGGCGGCACCCCTGCCGGGCCTTCAGATCGGCTTCGTCTTCCAGGCCTTCCGCCTCATTCCCTGGGAATCGGCACTGCGCAACGTCGAGTTCGGGCTGCTCGGCACCGGTTTGAACTCTGCTGAGCGGCTGGAGCGGGCGCGTCACTATCTCGATCTGGTCGGCCTCTCACGCTTCCCGGACGCGCGGCCGGCAGAACTGTCCGGCGGCATGCGTCAACGGGTGGCACTCGCCCGCGCTTTGGCCCCCGAGCCGAGCCTGCTGCTGATGGATGAACCCTTTGCCAGCCTCGACGCCCAAAGCCGCGAACTCATGCAGCTGGAGCTCCTGCGCATCTGGCAGGCGCGCACCCCGACAGTGCTGTTCGTCACCCACAGCGTCGACGAGGCAATCCTGCTGGCCGACGAGATCCTGCTGATGGCGCCTCGCCCCGGGCGGATGGTGGAGCGTGTTACCGTCGACCTGCCGCGGCCGCGGGGCCACTACGATGTCCGGGCGGACAGCCGCTTCATCGAGTTGCGCTCGTTTCTCTGGCAGCGGCTGCGGGAGATGGTGCTCTCCGATCCCCTGTCCGACTTCTACCAACCCGGCTAGATGTTGGAAGCGGCCCGCTGCCATAGCGTCGGGTCCCCCTCCTTCAGCACCTCCAGCAGCGCCTCCTTCTCGCGCCGGTAGACGGGCCAGAAGCTGCGGTCGTGCTTGGCGATGATCAGGGTGTTGTCGATCAGGTCGGCCAGCTTGACGGTCTTGGCTTCGGGCGGTGCCTTGGCGGTATGCAGCAGGTCGAGATGCTTGCGCTTGCGCCGGTTTCCATCAGTGGGTCTGGAGACGTCCGTCAGCCATCCCACCAGATCCGCCACCACCGGCCCGAACTCCGCCTCGATCTCCTTGATCGTCACCGGCGTATCCTCCACCACGTCGTGCAGCAGCGCTGCCGCGATCATCTCCGGTGTGTGCGGCACTGAACGGACCAGTTCGGCGACCGCGATCGGATGCACGATATAGGGCTCGCCCGTATACTTGCGCCGCTGGTCGATGGCGCCATGCGCCTCGGTGGCGAAGGCGCGGGTCCGCCGCTCGAGGTCGGTCATCGCTTCTCCTTTCGGGTCCAACTGCAGTAACCGCTCCGCACCTGCGACCTTTTCCTAGTGGACAGCAGCGGCTGAACCTTTTCAATACCGAGGCGCCGGCCGTGCCTTGGCGGCGCCTGGAATGGAGCACCATGTCTTCACTCACCGAGGAGTTGCGCGACGCGTTCGACGTCAGGGGGCGGGGCCTGCAGCCGCAGGGACTCCGCCGCGCCAACGAGCGGGCCGTGCTGACGGTGGTCGCCTTCTACCCGGGATCCTCCAATGCCGAGATTGCCCGCCGGGCCGGACTGGCGCCGCAAACCGTGTCGGCGATCCTCAGCGATTGCGAGCAGGTCGGGCTGATCGAGCGTGGCGAGGTCCTGCGCGGCCGGCGCGGCCAGCCCGCGACGCCCATCTTTCTGCGCGCCGATGGAGCCTTCGGCATTGGCGTGGAGATCGGCTGGCGTCACGCCGAGGTGTTGCTGCTCGACCTGCATGCGCAGGTCCGAGCCCGCCAGCGCCTTCACTACAGCTATCCCTATGCAGCGACCATCGTGACCTCACTGGGCGCCGCCATCGCCAAGCTCCGCTCTTCCCTTCCTGACGCGGCACAGGCGCGACTTGCCGATGCGGGGGTGGCCCTGCCGCTCGAGATGCTGGCCGGTCTCGAGCGGTTCGGCGCGCCTCCCGAGCAGGTGGCCCTATGGGCCGAACTCGATCTTGCCGGGGAGCTGCAGGCTGAAACAGGGCTCGACGTTTCGGTGCTCGACTGCGGCAGCGCTGCGGCCTGGGCGCAGGTGGTCCACCACGAGGCGCCGCGGCCCGCCCGCTTCATCCACTTCTTCCTCGGCAACGATATCGCCGCGGCCCGCCTGGGAGAGGGTCTTGCCTGGGAAGGACCTCTTGGTGTTGCGGCCAATCTGGGCGACATGCTCGTGTCGGATCACAAGGGGCAGTTGCTGCCGGCCCATCAACTGGCGTCGCTATCCTCTCTTGCGGCGATTGCTGGCCCCGCCATACCGGAGCACCTGCCTCCGCACGAATGGGACTATGACGGCGTGGGTCCAATCCTCGACCGCTGGATCGACCAGGCCGCCGGCGCCCTGGCGAGCGTGATCTACAACACCACCACGGTCTCCGCCGCTGGGCTTGCGATCATCGATGGATTGTTGCCGGAGCCCCTGCTGCGCCGGCTGATCGAGGCCACTGAAACGGCTCTGGGCGGCCTGCCGGTCGGCGCTCGGCCCGTGCCGCGCCTCCAGGCGGGTCAACTCGGGGCGGTCGCTGCTGCGGTTGGTGCGGCTGAACTACCGATCTACCGTCGCTACTTCTCGCGCGCTTTCGCCGACATCGCCGGCTGACACCCGCGCGGCCAAGGCCTGCCTGAGCTGGGCGCTTGGCGTGAACACCACCGTGTGCCGTGGGGAGATTTCGTGCTCGGTGCCGGTGCGTGGATTGCGGCCGGTCCGCGCCGCACGGGAGCGAACCTGAAGCGAACCGAAACCGGTCAGCTTCACCGTTTCGCACTCCATCAGCGCCGCGCCCATCAGTCGGAGCATGTCGTCGAGCAGGTCGGAAATTTCGGCCCGCGGCAGACCTGTTTCGGCCACCGCCCCGCCAATCAGATCCGCTCGCGTCCTGGTTGTACTCACGATTCACCTTGGCCCCGGGATAAGTTCATAGTCCGAACTTAAGTCGTCGTCCAGTGTTCTGCGGTCACATCTGCAAACATGAAGTGTGCGGTCAGGAATTGACACTTTTTAGAATGGTTATAAGGTGTGATTTGTACCTGAGAGGCCCGACGTGAGACTCACCCGACAATCCAACTACGCCGTTCGCACCCTGGTCTACTGCGCCGTCAACGAGCCGGGGCTGAGCCGCGTGGCCGAGATCGCCAAGGCGTACGGGATCTCGGAGCTGTTCCTGTTCAAGCTGATCAAGCCGCTTGTGGAGAATGGGCTGCTCAAGACTGTGCGGGGCCGGCATGGTGGCATCCGCCTTGGCAAGCCGGCCGACGAGATCACCTTGCTCGACACCATCCGCCTCACCGAGGAAAACTTCGCTCTCGCCGAGTGTTTCGAGGACGGTGCCGATTGCCCGCTGATCGGCGAATGCGACCTCAACGGCGCGCTGCGTGAAGCGCTCGGAGCGTTCTTCGAGGTGCTCGAGGGATATACCATTGCCGATCTCGCCAGCAAGAAGCGCTCGATCCGCGAGCGCCTCGGCCTGACCACCGCCGAAGCCGTCTCGGAAACGGTGCTCGCCGCCGTCAGCTAAGGCGCCGCGGCCCGTGGCGCGGCGTCCACGCGACGGAGCGCGCTGCTGCCGTCTTGCCCCGGCTGGCCAGGATCTCCTGACCGGCCTTTCCTTTGCCTTTGGGCTATGCTCTATCCGCCGCCATGGCTGCCGCTCCCCTTCTTTCGCTCCAGGATATTT